>JAHBVV010000007.1 GCA_019637335.1 Candidatus Hydrogenedentota bacterium
GCCGCGTAAGCGCCCCAAACCACCCCCAAATCGCGGGTGCCGCCAGGGGGACTGGCTCCCGCGACAAAAACCACCCCAACCGCGAATGCGCCCCAAACCACCCCAAAATCGCGGGTGCCGCCAGGGGGACTGGCTCCCGCGACAAAAACCACCCCAGCCGCGTAGGCGCCCCAAACCACCCCAAAATCGCGGGTGCCTGTACCCGCAGAAAAACGCCCCCCGCGCCACGCGCACCCGCCCCCAGGGACTGCGGCGCCCCATCACCTCAGGTACAAGCAGCCCCCACGCGACCCAAAGCGAGCCCAACCAACCCACAACACCGCCAACCGGCGCGGCTGTCCCGTCGCCGACCAGCCAACCAGCGCCCCAGCCGCGCAAGCGCCCCAAACCACCCCAAAATCACGAACGCCTGTACCCGCCCCCTACTCCCCCTACTCCCCCTACTCCCCCTACTCCCCCTACTCCCCCTACTCCACCGCCTCTTCCTCCACCGTCTCTTCCTCCACCGTCTCTTCCTCCACCGTCTCTTCCTCCACCGTCTCTTCCACCCCCGCATCCTCCACCTCAGGCGCCGGAGCCGCGATCAATGCCGAGAGCGACGCTATCCCAGCCGTTCGATTGCTGTGATCCACGTGGTAGTTGTGGCAGATCAGGCAGCTGTCGCCCGCCTTCCCCGGCACATGGCACCGCGCGCAATCTTCCCGGGCTACCGGCTCGAAATTGCTGGTAAACGCAAACTCCCCGGACGTATGCCGCCAGTTGGAGAAGTTCACGCCAATTTCCAGGCCGCCTTTTTCGGCCTTGAAGCTGTCCAGATACGCCATGGCGGGCGCCGTCGGCGTATCAGGCGCCGCGGCGGTATCGCCCGCAGGCTCCTCAGGCGCCGGTTCCGGTTCCGCCCCGGACTCAACCGCGCCTTCCTCTTCCGCCGAGGCGGCCAGCGCCACGTGCAGCCGCGCGCGGCTGTCCTCGATCCACGGGGCGCGGTGGCACTGCGCGCAATCCATCAGTTTCAGGTGCGGCGTGTGGTTAAACTTGGTAAACTCGCGCTGTTCCGGGCGGCCCTTCCAGTTCACCAGCACCGCCTTCCCACCGCTCAAATCCCGCTCGGCGTCGACGGTGTGGCACTTCATGCACGCGCCCACCCCCAGGCCCTGCCGGCGTCCGCTGAGTTCGTCGAAGATCATCGCCGCCGCCCGGTTCGTCCCGTAACGCGCCGCCGCATAGTCCAGCCACGCCGTCAGGAACGGATCCGCATGGCCCGTGGGCCGGTAATAAAGGGAGGACGGCGTGCGCAGCGTCCAACGGCCGCCGGACAAGTCAATCGACGCCTCCATCCAATCCTTCACCGAAGACAGATCCCGGAGCCACGCGGAAAACGTCGCCACGGCGTCCGGATCGGATGGCTCGGCGTCGCTGGCGTCCCCTTCGGTGGAATCCGCCTCCGGTGCCGTTTCCTCCGCATCCGCCCCTTCCTCCGCCTCCGCCGATTCGTCGCCTCCGCCTGATCGGCCCGCGCCGGCGGCGCCATCGATCAGCGCGCGCCACGAATCGCCGCCAATCTCCTCGCCGCTCCCGGTATCCCGCCAATCCTCGCCATCCACCGCGATGTGTTTCTCGAACCAGTCCTTGAAGTCCCGGAAGGCGGCGAAGAACGCGGGCGCCGGGGCACCGGCGGCGTCCTCATCGAGCGCCGCAAATTCGGGCAGCCCGGACAACAGCACGTTCCAGGCGCCCGGGTCGGCGCGGTAGCCACTTTCAAGCGCCAGCCAACCGCCCATCTCGACGATGTCCTTACGCGCCGCCTCGTCCGCGATATCCGCGACGGTCGCGCCCGGCTTGGGGAAACCAAACATGGCGTCGAAGCGGCTCGCCTCCGGCATGTCACCTTCGACCTTCGCGAGCAACGCCCGCGCGGTCTCGCGCAACCCGCCGCTGTCGCGGTCCATGGCCCCGCCGTAGACCGTTTGAACGCCCGTGAACAGGCGCCCCGCGACCGCCGGATCCTCGTCGAATACAATCCCGCTCAGGTCGCCGTTGAACTCGTCGAGCAGGGCCAAATCCCGGCCGAACTGATCCATCGCGCCGGGATCGTCCGCATGGAGCGCGGAGAGGAGCAGCAGCATGAACGGGGAAACGGGCTTGTCCGCCGTGCGCGGGATCCCGGTCATGCCGGTCTCTTCCTCCACAATATCGTAGGCGTCGAACTCGATCGACGGAAACGCGAATACCGGAATCCAGGACGATCGCCCCGCGACGATGTTGCTGTTGTGGCACGCCGCGCACATCTCCTCGTAGGGCCGCAGGGACGTGACCGAGGCGCCGGGCGCTATGTCGTGGCAGGACCGGCAGTCCCCCGGCGCGTGCGCCCGGATTTCTTCGCGCTGGAAATAGTCGCGCTCGTGGGATGCGTGGTCGTAGATGATGCGCGTGCGGCGCCGGTACGGGTAGTCGTAGCCCTTCGCCGAGGCCACGGTGGAGAACTCCGGGTGGCCGCCGGCGAAATGGTCGAATTGCTTGACGTGGCACGTCTGGCATTGCTGGCTGTCGAGGAACTTCAGGTCAAATTCCGCGCCGTGATGCTCCCGGTGGCAGGCCGCGCAGGCCATCTCCCCGCCCGCGCCGGTCTTCACGCCGGGCGAAAGCGACGCCAGCGCGAGCGAAAGGGAACGGCGCGCTTTGAACGGCTCCGCCGACGCGTCCTCCGTGTGCGACGCCAGCCCATCCGGCGGAAGCGCGTGCGCGAACAGCGCCGTCTCCCCCAGGTCTTCCGTGTGGCATTCGAGACACTGCTGGCTCTGTGGCGCCCCGACGCCCCCACCGAACGCGGCCTGCACCAGGGTCGCCAGCCCGCCCTCGGCCTTGGCGTGGCAGATATGGCACCCCTCGGCGCCCGATTCCCGGGTTCTGGCGGACGCGTGCGATGCGGCGTGCTCCATTTCCTCCAGCGCGCCCATCGACGCGCCCTGGTGCGCCGCGGTAAGCGGGCCGGGCGAAAAGAGCTGGTCCCGCCAGGGGCTGCCGGCCACAAAAAGCACAACGCCGGCGAATGCGGCGCAAATAACGACGCTGACCCGCCCGCGCAACGCCCGAAGGCTGCGCCGCGGCGTGCAGTGAACCCTTCGGCAGCATACGCCCACGCCATTGACCACGTGCGGCCCGAAATCGGGCGACGCCTGCGTTGGGTCGTCGCACGGCCCGCCATACTGGTCCGGCCGCGTGCACACCCAGCGATCGCCGACGCGCGCGGGCGCGCACTCGAATCCGTGGTTGCACTTGCCGCCGCGCGTGGGCCCTTTCGGGCAGGGGCGCCCCTCGGCGGCGAGGCCACAGACCCAGTTTTCGTTGGGCCGGATGTAGGGCCGCTTGTAAATGTCCTTGTCGTGCGTGCCCGCCATTACAGGGCCCTCCCCGCGTAGGCGTGCGCGAGCCAGACGTGAACGATGGCGAGCACGAACAACCCGTTGGTCAGGGGGATATGCACGAAGAGCCACGTCTTCAGGGCCAGCTGCAGGGCATACTGGTAATCCAGGCGGTCCTTCTCGCGCACGTACTCGGCGATGCGCTGCAAAATGGCCTTTTCCTCGTCGTTCAGGTAGCGGTACTGGTCTTCGATTTCCGCGAGCATCCGGTTGAGCGGCGGGGCAATCTCAAACAGGTGCCGCAGCGTGTAGCGGGGACCCGTGAAGAAGTCGCGAAGGCGCGCGGTGTAGAAGTTGACAATGGTGCTCGACCGGGTCTCGGCGACCGATCCCTCGGCGAGCATCTCCACCGCGGTCCGGATCTTGCGCCGGTGTTCCGGCAGGCGCTCAAACACCACCTCCCCGCCCCGCGCGGTCAGGCGGCGCGGGAGAATGCGGGAGATGGCGAGGCCGGCGAAACCGCTGATGAGCACGATGAAGTAGAGGGCGGCCAGCGAACGCTCCAGGGCGCCGGTGGGGATCTCAAAGCCCGCATGAAAAAGATAGGGCACAATGGTGAACGCGCCGATATAGATGTGGGCCTGGAGCCAGAACCGGCTCGGCCCCAGCGGCGGCACGGGAAACTTCTTGCGCACATTGTACAGCGCCAGAAACACCATCACGCCGAGAAAGAACCACCCGGAAAGCATGCCCGGATTGCGGAGGGTCACGCGGTAACCGTCGAAGAAAATAAGAAAGACCGCAGCCGCCGCCAGCAATAGGGCGAGCGCCGTCAGTCGTCTGCGGGCGTAATACTTCACCGTTTCAAAAACCTGGCCAGTTCGTCCACGTTCTGCATGTTCACGCGTTGCAGGGCATCGTGGGGGCACGCCCGAACGCACGCCGGGCCGCCGGTATGGTCTACACAGAAATCACACTTCGTCGCCTTGTAGATCGGCGCGCCCGCCGCCTCGCCCGACGTCGCGATACGGAATTCGCCGCGCCGGTTCCGCACCGTGATCATGCGGATGGCGTCGTAGGGGCAATTGCTGAAGCACGTCGCGCAGCCGATGCAGGTGTCTTCGTTGATGACCACCTGCCCTTCGAGGCTCTCGCGGGAAATCGCGCCCGTGGGGCACCCGATCATACACACCGGGTCGGCGCAATGCATGCACGAATTGGCAACCATGATGTTGCCGTGGATCGGGCCATGGCGCACGAAACGCGGATTGTTGTCGTGCGCGGCGGCGCACCCGCGAACGCAGTCGTCGCACCGCGTGCAGCGATCCAAATTGATCAGCATGGTGCGCGTGCCGTTCAGCACCCGGTTCTCCGCCAGAAACTCGAAGAGTCCCGCGCCGATGTCGTCCCGGAGCGTGCTATCCACCTCGGTATTGCCCGTCCGGATATCCTTGCTGCGGTAGCGCGGGAAATTCGGCTGCTCCTTGAGGAGCACGGGCAGCACATACTTCTCCACGAGATGGGTCGGAATCGTCAGGATGTGGGCGTAGCCGATAGCGCGCAGGCTGTGCTGAAACGGGATCGGGTGGTTCGGGTGCTGCCAGTTGTAGAGCACCTCCTTGATCCCGAAGACCTGCCCGCTCGCCAGGTAGTTCAACGTGCGGTGCCCGTGTCCGTAGCGTTTGCTCTCGCGCGCGAAGCCCGCCCGAACCACATGCACGCCGTTGGGATAATCGCCCTCCTGGACGATAATCTCCTCCTGCTCGATGACGTGCGTCTTCTCTTCGGCGCTCAGCCCGATATACTCCGACGACCACTCGTCGTATTTGCCGTAGGTGGTGAACTGCACCTGGTCGAGGACATCATCCGGCAGGTTGTTAAAATGCGGGATCGCCTCCAGCGCGCCCTTGAGAGAGCGCTTGCGATACATATCGTCAATGTGCCGCGCGATGCCTTCATCCGCTTCCATAAGATCGCGCAGGCCCTGCCAGCGAATCTCCAGCAGGCGGGTCTCGGCGGACGCCACGATCGAGAGCTCCCGGGGCATGCGGTAGATGGCGCCGATCTCGCCAAAGAAGGCGCCGGGCCGCAACGGGGCCGTCTGGTACTGGGCCGGGTCAAGCACCGCGGCCAGCTCCTTCGCGTCCAGCACGACGCCCTGCTCGTCGAGGGATCTGGCCTTGGGGTTCGGCGCCCGGTACTCGGCGGGCGGCGGAAAAAGCATGTCGCGGACGCGCCGCCCGAAGGACCGCACCACCCCCACATGGACCCGTTCCCGGTGCCCGAGCAGGGCCGCGGGCAGGTCCGGCTGCAGCACCGCGCGAAGCTCGCCTTCGAGCACAAAAAAGGCGGAGTTCCCGTAGTCATCCTTGCGGACCGCGAACTCGCCGGGACGGTACCGCCGGATCCGCGCGTCATTCTTCAGGATGCCGTGAATGGAGACGGGCACGCCGAACGAGACGAACTGCGGTTTGCGGGCCTCTTCGAGGTCCGCGCAGATCGATCGGAACGGATCGTAGCGCAGCACGCCCACGATATCCGCATCGGACATTTCCCCGAAGGGGCGCGCCCATCGGGTAAGCCGCCGCTCCCCCGGAACGCCGGAGGGAGCGGCGGCTACGGCATCATCGAATGCGGATGTTGCGCTTTCGGACTTCAGCATGCGCGCATCACTATCCCGCGGATCACTTGTATACTTTGCCGCGGTATTCCGACGGGAGTTTCCCCGCGGCGGCGGTGATGGCGGAGCCGAAGCTGCCCTTGTCGGACTCGATGGTCTTGGCGACTCCGCGGATGGCGTTGGCGGCCTTCATGTACTCCGCTTCATTTCCCGTCGCCACCTTAACCTTGCCGCCGTCCATGGGAACCTGGCTCAGGACCTTGTCCATCCCGCCGAGGCCCTTGAGATCGTCGTAGGCCTTCTGGGCGCGCTCGCCCATCGCGGTGAGGTAGGTCCCCTCCTCGGTGGCCTTGGCCAGGCCGCGCAGCGCGAACTCGAGGTCCAGCGTCTTGCCGACCACGTAGAAGATCGCCTTGGTGTCCTTGCTGGTATCCTTGTTCTCGCCCTGTTCCTTGCGGAGCGCGGGATCGTCGTTCAGGAAATTGTGGCGGACTTCGCCGTGGCTCCACGCCACCAGCTCAAATTCGCTGCCGGCCGGGTGCAGCCCCTTGTTGACCAGGTCTTCGCGCGGAACGGTGTGGCACTGAAAGCAGTTCATCGCCAGCGTGTAGATGTCGTTGGTGAGGCGCATGCCCTCCGCCTCCGACTTCTTCAGGCGCTCCGCGCGGGTGGGAACGGCCTCGGCGTTCTGGTGGAGGTCCATCCAGCCCTTCGCGGGGCCGTGGCAGCGCTGGCAGGAGACGCCCATCACCGTGGACGCGCGGCCGCCGGGCTCCTTGGCCGACTGGGTATAGTGGCACTGCACGCACTCGTTGTTGCGCCGGATACTGCCGCTCATTCCGAGACGCTCCAGCACGGCCTGGGCCTCATCGCGCAGGTGCAGTTCGTCGTAGGTCTTCTTGTGGACCGACTCCGACCACGCGTTTACCGCGTTCTCGTGGCACTGCGCGCACTGCGCGGCTTCGTCCTCGACGATTTTCGACGGTTCGTAGGTCAACACATCGTCGTTGGCAAGCGCGGGCGCGGCGCAAAGGGCCGCGGCGGCGGCGGCGGCGATGGCGCCGCTCCGCAGCGTCAACTGGAACCTGTTCAGCATTGCTTTCATCACTCTGTACTCCCGTGTTTCACCCGAGCCCGACCCGGCTCAGGCATCCAGTTCGATTGCGGTTCTGGGCGTGGCGATACAGGGCAGGCAAAAGCCTTCCTGCAACCCGCTGAAGGCCGGCTGCACACCCGCGTACGCCACTTCCCCGCTCTTGAGCGCGGTCAGGCAGCATCCGCACTTGCCCTGGCCGCACGCGTACTTGATCTTCTTCTCTTTGTACTTCGCCGACTTCGCCGCCGCGCGTATGCTCTTCTCGCCCTTCCACGTGATGGACTTCCCGCTGGCGCCGTACGTAATGCTCAGCGCCTGGCCCGCTGCCGCGGCGGCGGGCGCCGGCCCGGTGGGTTCGCTGAAGGCCTCCCAGTGGATCTTGTCTTTGGGCGCCCCCCACGCCATCAGATCGCGCTCCAGGCCGACCATCATCGGCTCCGGCCCGCAAATGTAGTACGCGTAGTTGTTCCCGGGAAGAACTTGCTTCAACAGCCCCGCATCCGCGCGCCCCTTGCGGTAAACGATACCGCTTTCCATAACCGCGCCGTCTTCCACCCCGGCGGGCATCCCGGCGCTGAAGCATATCGTGACGCGCGCGTTCTGAAGGTGGCTTGCCGCGTATTCAAAGTTGGGCAGCATGACGAGGTCGTCCGGATTCCGGACGCCGAAAAAAATCCAGACCTCGCGGTTGCTCTTGCGATCGATCAAAGTGTTGCACATCGACAGGATCGGGGTGACGCCCACGCCGCCCGCCACAAGCACCACCGGCGACTCGTGATCGGGATCAAGATAGAAATCGCCACTGGGCGCCTGCACGTCGATCAGGTCGCCTTCCTTCACCTGATCGTGCAGGAAACTGGAAACCAGGCCCGGGGGAACATCGGGCTGATCGGGCGGGGCCGGCACCTTGCGAACGCTGATCCGGTAGTAGCGCGGATTCGGGCTGTCCGACAGGGAGTAGCAGCGGGTCTCTTCGACAGTCTCGCCGGGGCTCTCGGGATCCGGGATATTGAAGCGGAACATAAGAAACTGGCCCGGCTTGAATTCCGGCAGTTTCTTCCGGTCGTGCGGGTAGAAGTAGAACGAGCAGATATCCCCCGCCTTGTTCTCAATGACCTTCTTCCGGACTTCGAACTTGCGCCATCCCGTCCAGGAGAGCTTGCTGGTCTCGGCGCGGCCGAGCTGGGTCTCGGCGCGCTTTACGCGAAGCTGCCATTCCCGGAGCTCCAGAGCGCGCTGAACCTGCTGGGCGCGGGCGCGCTGGACCGTGCCATACACGAGCACGGGCACCTGCAACAGCAACCCCGCAAAGACCAGGAGGCCCAATGCCAGTGCGACCAGTTCCAACCGTATTCTCCCTTCCGTGGTTTATGTGCGCGGCTTCCATTCCAGCCGCCCACATTCGCAACGCCCCCTCCCGCCCGGCGCGGGATTGAACCTTAGAACTGTACGACAAATTCGGTTCGGATGCCGCGCTTGTCGTCCAGCGATTCGCGCGACACGTAGTAGGCGTCAACGCGCCAAACATAGCGGTTGCCGATCGCCTGCTGGTAGCGGGCGAGCGCGCCAAAGCGGCCGCGGTTGTCGGACCCGTCGAAGTCATCGCGCCCGCCAACTTCGAGCAGCAGCTGCTTTCTGGTCTCGTCAAAAAACTTCTGGTAGCCGATCGCGCCGCCGAAGCTGTCGTGGTCGGTGGTGTTTTCAATGGGGGCGCCCACGAAGCCGATGCCCGGCGAGGCGAAGAGCACGCCGACCGGCCCGAGGGGCCCGCCCAGGGCGGGATCGCGCGCGACGGACTGGTAGCGGTCGTTCGCAACGAACAAATTGGCGTAAACGAGGTCGTAGGAATAGGGGAGCGTGTAGGACGATTGGGCCAGGAAGAGGCTGCCCGAAGTCGAATGGATGGTGTCCTCGCCGCTGGTCCGTTCGGAATGGTTGAAGCGAAACGCGGTGCTGACGTGCCCGATGCGCTGCACGAAGCTGAGCCCCACGTTGAAGAGATCGCCGCCTTCAAGCTGGATCGAGCGATTGTTCAGCCGGACCCGCGTCACACTGTCGTTGACGTAGGCCAGATCGAAATCCATGGTCGTCTTGGAGAAGTCGGTGCTGGTGAACAGGCCGAACAGGTGCGCGCTCTGGCGGCGGCGGTTGTTCGGGCCGACGCCGCGGTGCAGCTCGTCCCAGGCCCAGAGCGCCGTGATGCGCGTGTTGTTCGCGTTGCCGAGATGCAGGTTGTTCCGCGTCAGGCCGATCGCGTCCACCCGGTCGTTGATCATGATGCCGGTCTGGAAGGATATGGGCTGCCGCCCGATGGCGAATCCGATGTCCATCGCGCCGGTGTCGTGCGGGTCGAGGTTGGGGAAAATCTCGCCGAAATCGCCCTCGATGAAGAAGCTGTCAATATCCAGGTCGCCGCGGAGATACCAATCTTCCTTGTTGGTCAGGTTGGGCGTTTGCCAGCGGTAGCCGTTGAAGTTGCCGCTGTGATCAAACGGGCGGAAGGAAAGGACGATACGCTCGGTGGGCGTGAGGGCCAGGTTGAAGAACATATCGAGCCGGGTTACCAGCTCCTCCACGGTGGCCTCCCCGCGATCGATCGGCGGGCCGGCCACATCCGTGATGGGCGGCAGCCGGTTGCCCGTCTGCTCGTACTGCCACGCGGTCCGCAGCGTGCCGTAGACGAACAGGGAGGGCTGCCAGACGGCGCCGGTGGGAATCTTGATGCCGGGCTGGATATTGCCGTGGTTCAGGAATTCGTCGCCGAAGAGGTGGAGCGTCTTCGGGCGCGCCGGGAAGGGGCGCACCTGGCTTGTGAGGATCTCCTCCGGAAAGGTGACCCGGAGCAACTCGCGGTTGCGCGCGGTCGCCTCCACCGGGCCGAACCCTTCCAGCCCCGACTCGAGATCCGCCTTCAAATCGGCGGGAATATCGACGCCGGCCCAGACTTCGCTGTCGTAGAGACCGCGGAAGCGGATCACCGCATTGAGCCCGTTGATCATATCGTAGGTGACGTTTCGTTCGAGCGCGGTGGTGGCGTCGACGCCGCGCAGATCCTCGCGCAGCGCGGGGCTCAGGTACGTCCAGATCCGTCCGGCGGGCGTCTCGGGGCTGTCGGCCCCGGCCTGAAGCTTCTGGAGCAGCCGTTCGAAGCTGACGATATCTTCCACGGCAAACTGGGCGTAGGCCTCGGTTTGCAGCGGGATCGGCTTGCGCGTGAGTTTGCTTTCCTTGTCCGCGTGCGCCGTGCCGGCGGCCGCCAGAAGGACGGCCGCGGCCACCCAGGCGCTTGCAAGTGCGTTTCCTGCTTTCATGGACTCCCTCCGCTCGGGGTATGTTGGCGGCCCCATCCCAGGCCGGCGTTGATGTTGTCCGCGTTCGCGAGTTTCGCGGGCGCGGGCGTTATTCGACCGTGATCTGGAACTGCAACTCATCGAGCACGCTATGGCCTCCCGCCGTGCCGAACACGTAGCGGAGATCCTCCTCGCGGCCCTGATCCATCAAATCCTCGACGTACTTCCGGCTGTGCCGGTTGCCATCGCGGTCAACGACATCGCCGACGCCGAAGCGAACGCCGAGCGCGACTTCGTAGGCGCTCATGCCGTAGTCGAAGCCCACATCCTTGATCTCGTTGACGAGATTGATCGGCACCATGCCCGTAATCAAGCGCACGTCGACATTGTAGGTTCCGGGCCCGGTCAGTTTCTTGCGGCCCACCTTGTAGGTCGGCCACTTGCTGTCGAGCGGATTGATGATCCTGCGGTGGATGCGGGCCGGCCCCGGGCGCCCGGTCAGCGTGGCCGCGTTCGGCGACGGGCGCAGGAACGGCAGCGGGCTCGGCGAGAAGTTAATCGCGAGGACCTGCTCCCGCTCGCCGCCGCGCTCGTTCACCGTGAGGAACTGGGACTGCAGCGAGAACAGGTACGGGTCGCGGGGCAGCTCCCGGTTGTGCACGTACAGCGAGTGCAGGTCGCGCACGTCAAAGTTCGGATCGAGATCGCCGGAGATAAACACCCGCTCTCCCGCCCCGTCGGTAACCTCGACCTCGAGATACACCACGCGCTCGGCGATGAAACCGGTCGGGACGCTGTGGCCGTCCATCAGGTTCTTCACCTCGATGTCGAATTCGATGCCCGACTTGGCCGAAGCCTTCTTGAGCTTGTATTCCCCGATGCCATAGCCCGCCCGCAGCACCTTCAGGCGCTCTTCGTGGTATTCCTCGAGCAGCTCGAACTGATCGTCCAGGAAGTCCCGCGCCGCATACCGCTCGTCGATATTCTCCCAGCGCGGCGGGAACAGCGTGCCCTTGCCCTCCGCGGCGCGCGCGGGCTCGTCCTCCTCCTCGAACTGTTCGGTACCCCAACCCGCGCCGTAATCAAAGGTAAGCCACTCGCGCATCGTGGCGAACTGGGCCATTTCGTCGTTGTGCGGGTAAAGTCCCGGGTGGATCACCGAGTGATCCGGGCCCGCCATGCGGTGGTTGGTCTTCTTGCGCGGCTCGCCGACATAGTTGGCGCCGATCTTCGCGATCTGCATGATCTCGTAGTTCGTTTCCTTGTCGCCCAGGAAGACGCCCGGCTCCTTGCCCATGTGGCAATCCTGGCACGTCACGCCATTGCGCGCGGCCGGGCTCTGCTTGAAATCGCTGAACGCTTCTTCGAGCCGGAATCCGTTGAGCAGGTTTACGTCGTGGCAGGCGCCGCAAAACGCCGAATCCACGATCTGATAGAAGGGCTCGGTTGTCGCGTGCACCTTGCCCTCGCCGAATTTATCGTCGATTTCCTGGCCGAACTTCTCGTGGAATTCCGGGTCGCCCGTCGGCCCGTAGATCGCCTGGATCAGCGGTCCGTCGTCAAGCGCGAAGCGGCCGCTGATCTTGCCGAAGGGCTTCGTCACGCGGTGGCACGCCACGCAGGTAATCCCCTCGCGCGAGGCGGGCGTGCGATCAATATTGCTCATGAAAATATCTTCTTCTATATTCATGCCGATCGGGGTATGGCAGCGAATACAGAAGTCGCCATTGGTGCCGTTGGTGAGCTTGAGGATCTTCGCGTGCATCGCGTTGAAGACCGGGCTCAACTGCGCGTAGGCGTGGGGCGAAACGGCCCACTCCCGGTAGTGGTCCGGGTGGCACTGCTTGCACTCGCTCGCCGACGGGTAGTACGGCTTTCCGTCGCCCTTGTCGTAGATGGCCTCGTGCACGTTTCGCCCGTCCGCGCCCGCCTCGTACGGGGCCGCGTCCTGGGCCGGGGCCGACAGCGCCCACACGGCGCACCATCCGAATGCCAACATCCGGGACATCCGCCCAGGGCGCCGTCCCCACAGATCCGTCATCACGCCACTTCTCATCACGACATCCTCCTCAGACCACGTTGCCGGGCCGGCCGCCGCGGAAAGCCACGATCAACCGTGCGCCGAGTTCCGTTTCGGCGCCAGACAGCATGGTTACACTGCAACACCCTTCGGGCAGGACACCCTGCCCGCACCTGCGCTTTTTCGGGCCGCTTCCGGAAGCACGACTTTCCTGGAGAGCGCCAATCCCTCGCCGCCGACCGCTGCCCGATACGGCGCTACTTCGCCCGGCGCGGCGTCCCCGCAGGGCAGCCGCGCCGGACGCCAAACCTCAAGATGGAAAGTTAATGAGGTTCCGAATAAACGTCAGAACCGCATTAAGCGAGTTCGCCACATCGCCAATGAAATCGATCACGATCCGGATGAAATCGAAATCGCTGAAGGCAAGTTTCGGGTGACGTTTCGAAGTAGACACAATGCTGGACATACTCTTCCTCCGCTGCAGTAAGAACTGGTTGATTTCCGATCCCTGAAAATGTGGCTCACTTGTACGGGCGCGCCGTTTCCCACCACGGCGACCCGGAATTTGCTGCATCTAGCGCCGGGTATCCTCTTACAACGGCGCTGCTCGCTAGTGCTTCGCTCACCACTGAGAAAAGGATAAACTATTTACAGAAAACTTGCAAGCATTTTTTAGCGCGAGATCGCCAGCCAGTAGAAGACCGCCCCGCAAAGCGCCGCCACCGCCAGAAAACTGAGAAAGAACACCAGCCCCGCGCGGGAGCGAACCCGGACCGGGGCCTCCTCCGGCGCCATCGCGGCGTCCGCGTTCCCGAAGGCGCCGTGGCAGCGCGTACAACGCTTGCTGAAGACATCGTTCCCCTCGCCGCAATGCGGGCAGATGATGATGGTGTCGTTACCGTGGTCGGACATTTCCCCGGCCATGGTCGCGCCCGCCATCGTGGACGCCATGGTCCCCACAGCCATACCCAGCCGCTCGAGCGCCTCCTCCGCGCTCTTTGAAGAAGGCTTCTTTTCGAGCACGCGGCTCCAGGCGTCAATCGCCTTCTCGGTGCGGCCCGCGCCCTCGTGCACCTTGGCGAGCTGCTCGAGCAAGGTGACATCGTCCGGGGACTCGCCGATAGCCTTCACGAGGATCGCCTCCGACTCGGCGTACTTGCCCAACCGGTAATACGTCGCGGCGAGGTACCGCTGCACGGGAACCTGATCCGGCCACGCCTCCTGAAGGACGAGCAGTTCGGCCAGGGCGGACCGGTAGTCCCAGGCGTTATAAAGCTTCTTGGCCAGACGCCACCGCTGCTTGTGGTCGTCCGGGTGCGTTTCCAGGTATGCGCGGATCTCGTCAATGTCGGCCATGGTCGTCCCAGGTTCCTCTCACATTGGACGCCACGGCCCTGCACCGCGTGGCTATCCCACCCTTAGCATTATAGGAGCGGCGCGCGGGCGGTTCAAACGCGCCGCGTTGCGGGCCGGGAGCGGAAGGTGTACTATGCGCGCAGGGGCTTCGCGGGGCGCTACCCGGCGCAATGCGCCCCGGGGCCCGGGCTTGACATGTGGAGCAAGGATGGTGCAGCGCAGCGACGAGGAAATGGACGCCCCCAACACGGAGGCGCCATCCGGCGCGCCGGATTCGGATGACTTCGACAGCGAATTCGGCGCGTTCAACGACGCGGAGATCCTGCGGCGGCTCCGGGCGGCAAGCCCCCCGTCCAGGGTGGTATTGACGCCGGATCAGCGTTCGGTCGATCTCCGGCCGGGAAGCCTGATCAATCGCCGGTTCAAGGTGCTCAAGCAGCTGGGTTTCGGCGGGATGGGCGCGGTGTACCTGGTGCGGGACATGCACCTGCACGAGCTGCGCGCACTCAAGGTGCTGCTCCCGCGCCTGCTCTCCAATCCCGAGGCGCAGCGCCGCTTTCTGATCGAGACCAAGATCTGCCAGAAGCTCTCGCACGAGCACATCGTCCGGGTGCATGATCTGGGCGTCGACTTCGAGACGGGCATGCAGTTCTTCACGATGGCGCTGGCGGACGGGGAGACCCTGTTTCAGTACCTCAAGCGCCAGGGGGGCCAGCTGCCGCTGGCGGAGGTGATCGGGCTGATGAAGCAGCTTTGCCAGGCCCTCGCCTACGCGCACCGGCACACCATACACCGCGATCTCAAGCCGCAGAACATCATGCGCGGCCCGGACGGGCGGATCACGATTCTGGACTTCGGCCTGGCGAAACTGATCGACCCGAACAATCCGGCGCTGTCCCGCATGGCGGTGGGCACCGCGCACTACCAGGCCCCGGAGCAGCGATCGGATCCGCAGGGCATCGACCGGCGCGCGGATCTGTACGCGGCCGGAATCATCCTGTACCAGTTGCTTACCGGCCAGATTCCGGCGGGCCAGTACATGCCGGCGTCGCGCGTGGCGCGGGGCGTCCCGAGGTCCGTGGACGCAATCGTCCGGCGCTGCCTGAAACCTCGGGAAGAGCGCTACGCCAGCGCGGAGGAGCTGCTGGCGGATCTGGAGTCGGTTCGCCCGCCCGGATTACGGGATTGGCTTCTCCGGATCGCCGGCCGGTAGCAAATCGAGAGTGCTATGCAATGGGCCGGGCGATCTGGTACAGTACGGGCGCGCCCGAGGGCCCGGGAGAGGAACGAACCATGCTCGATGCGACGCGAGGCGACTGCGTCTTCCACCCGAATAAACCGGCGGTGAACCGGTGCAAACTGTGCGGGGCGCTGACCTGCCACAACTGCACGGTAACGGGCCCGACGGGCAGGTTCTGCTCGGAGACGTGCCGGGACAAGTCACAGGCGTTCTCGAATGTGGCCGCGGCGACAACATCGCGCGCCCCCTCGCTGGCGTTTGTGCGGCTTCGAAAGCTGGTGGGCCGGCTTATCGTGCTGTCCGCGCTGCTGCTCGCCGCCGGTGTCGTGGGGACGGTGTTCTATATTCCAGTCATAAGCGAATTGGCGGCCTGGGCGCGGCATATCGCCGGCTTCTGAGGCGCGGTTCGCGCATACGTCGAAAGCGGCCGGTGGAGCCGCGGGAAGGCGCGCCTCCGCCCGGGCGCGTTCGGGAAAACAAAGGAGCGCAATCATGGATTTGAGCGGACTGAAGTGGCCCCTGATCATCGTTGCGATCGTGGGGATTGGCTGGCTCGGAACGAGCGGCGGCATCCAGTGGATGTACGGCAATTTCACGAAGGCGGCCCCCGGCGTGGACGTGAACCAGGACATCCGGGACGAGGCGGGGCTGACGAAGCTCGCGGGCTACACGTACTTCCTCTGGAAATGGAAAGAGACCATCGCGATTATCGAGACATCCATGGAGCGGTACGGCGATGGCGCGCCGAACTACTGGTACAACATGGAGCGGCTGAGCAACTGCTACGATCGCATCGGCAACTATAAAATGAGCCTGGAAATCCTGGAGCTGCTCATGCGCGCCCGGGCCTGGGAAGTCGACCCGCGCGTGCCCAACCGCGAGCAGTTAAACCTGCGCGCGAACACCCTCAAAGAAATGCACGAACTGCGTTGAAACACCACCCGCAATCCGACACCGTTTTCGGGCGCATCCCCGTTCTGGAATGCCTCCGAGCCCGGCGCCGCAAGGCGCACGCACTGTACCTGCTCGACTCCGGTCGCGACCTCGGCGAAATCCGCCATGCCGCGCGCGGCGTTCCCGTGCACGAGGTTCCCCGCCCGGAACTGGACCGGCTCGCGGGCGGCGGAACGCATCAGGGGGCGGTGCTGCTGGCGGGCCCCCTCCCCGTCCACCCGCTGAACGAATGGCTCAACCGCCCGCTGGCGGAGGACGCGTTCATCGTCATACTCGACTGCATCGAGGATCCCCACAACTTCGGCGCAATCGTCCGGTCCGCGGCCGCCTGCGGGGCCGCCGCGGTGCTGTTTGGCAAGGACCGAACCGCCCCGCTGAGCCCGGCCGCCCACAAGAGCGCGGCTGGCGCGATGGAGCATATCGATCTCATCCAGGCGCCCAATATCGCGCGGGCGGCGGACCAACTCAAGAAGCACGGCTTCTGGCTCGCCGCGCTGATGCCCGACAGCCCGCAGAACCTGTGGGACGCCGATCTGCGCGGGCGTATCGCGATCGTCGTGGGCAACGAGGGGAAGGGCGTGCGGCCCCTGGTGGAAAAACAGTGCGACCTGCGGCTGCGCATCCCCCTCTCCGGCCCCATCACCAGCCTGAACGCGTCGGTGAGCGCGGCGATCGCGCTGGCGGAATGCGTGCGCCAACGGCACGCGGGTCGGTAGGCGGGCTACCGCGCGCCGCGGACGCGGTTCGCAATCAACTCGTTCAGTTCCTGAAAATCCGGCGGCTGAGTCGACTTGTCCTGGCGCAACAGGTCCTTGACTACCTCGTTGATTTTGTCCCATCCCTGCAACGCCTGACCCGATTTCGTCCTGACCTCGAAGAAATTCGAATTCACCAGTTGCGCCAGGAGCTTCTTCCCCCGCAGCATCGCTATCCAGCCGCCCTGGCGCAATTCAAGCCGCTTCGCTCCCCCGGTCATTTTACAGACCGCCTCCTCGAAACGGCGTTCCAATTCCGCCGCGGATACGGATGATTCGATATCCGAACCTCGCTTCGCGAACTCGGGGCGCGCCTTCAGTCTTTCGAGCGCACTGTCGTAGGAGTCAAAGCCGCCGGGAGATTTGAACGTGGTTATCCAATTGCGCTTCTGGCTTTCGCGAACCGCCGTAATGACCCAATTCGCGGCGTCGAAGTACAAGCGGGCCTGCGCGAATTCGAGAAGCGCAGACTCCATATCGGGCGCGGTGGCCTTGCAGTATTCCGAACGAGCCAGATATTGGGGATCCAGAAAGTAATTCTCGATTTCCCGGCGCCTCCAAATCAACAGATTGTGGGTATTCGCGTCGGGAAAGTTGACCCAGCTCGTTTCCACCTCTTCATCGGTATGGTGTGGATCCCGATCGATCAGGAAGTAGTAGTCGGGATGGTGGGGATGAAGCGCCTCGGCGACACTCTTGACATAGTAGGACGGCCCAAGCGGCTTGATGGTGATGGGCGAGTCGAGGAGCGCACTGAGCGCCCTCACGTCGAAGGAGTCCCCCGGGGCGCCCTCCACAAACAACACATGCCGTGCCGCCTGAAGCACATTCTCGGGCGCGCCCCCCTTAACGGCCCGAATCACCCGACCGCCTCGGGGGTGGCGCTGAGGAGAATGCGACGATCCGCATCCACGGAGTCCATGACGAACTCCGAATGCGTGGCCATGATGTACTGGTTCCTTGGCGCGATGGAGAACAGGGTCTTCACAAAGCTCCGGTGCCACTGCGCATTGAGATGCAGCTCCGGCTCGTCAATGAGCACCACAAGCGGAGAGTTGCGCGTGTGATACCAGATTAGAAACAGTGTGGATATGATCTCTTTTTGGCCTGAACTCAGCCCATCGAAGATATAGGGTGGACCGCCATCGATCGGATCCACCCGAAATTCTACTGTATTGTCCGGTGATGGACGGAGTCTGCTGATCGTACCTCCTGCGTACGTCGCCATAAGCGAGTTCAGTTTGTCTATACTATCGTCTTGCGTGGCCTGATAGTCCGCCTCTCTCTCAAACAACTCAGCTCGTCGCATCATTGATCTCAATATTTGGATTTTCAAAGCACTCGTAGAGAACTCATCCGGAGAAGCCAGTTGACGACTTCGGTGTCCCGCGCCATCTGCTATAAGGCCCAACGCTGGATTTCCCTCGTGGACTTTACGATAACTATTGAAGGATATGAATGCGCTTTCCAAGAGCGGGTCTGGATATAAGCCCCAGATCGCCCGCAATGAATCCTCGAAATATCTTGAATGTGTCCATGCGAGCTTACCATCCAGGATTTCTCTGCGTTTTGAATGATTGACAATGCGCAGACTACCGTACGGGTGAATCTGGATCGCAACATACGCCGCTTCCCCGGCAATCGTCAGTTTTCCCTTGATTTCCGCGAACTCTGTCCCCGCGCGTATGACGACGGCTGGCATAAACGCAGTGGAATACCAGGGGTCTGCGAGTTCCAATTCACTCTCGCCTGTTGTCGCCGCTATAAGCAGCAATCCGCAGCATTCCAGGACGGAAGTCTTCCCCAGGCCGTTTTCGCTGCCGAGAACGAACACATCGGGATCCCCCGGCATCCTGGGCTCGGGGAATTCCAGCTCCAGGTGCTCAATCCCCTTGTAATTCCGGATGGTGAGGCGTTGTATCCTCAGGGCCGGACCGTTTGTATGGGTCATTTTGGCCTCCATCTCTCCAGGTGGGACAACAACCACCCACCGCCCAGCAATCCGGCCCTCAGTCCATCACGGGCGGGGTGTTCAGGTCTCGCTCGCGCAGGCGCTTGGCGTAGTAGGTGACGATCCGGCGGAGGAGTTCGTCGCGCTTGATGCCTTCGACTTCGGCTTTCCAGCGGAGGAATGCGGCGACGGACCGGGGCAGGGTGACGGTCATTTTGACCATGTCGGAGGGGTTGGTATCTCCGAGGTGCTGGTCTTTTTTCTTCCGCTGGCGGGCGCTCTCTTCACTGTCGGGCATGGTAACCTCCACAACTTTACTTCCCTTACGGAAGGACGTTTCTTTTTCTTATATCATACACAGTTGTAAGGACAAATCCAACGATTAAGGTAAAGACACGTAATTCTGTTAAAACCGGGAAAGTGATTTCCCATGAACCACGCCGCGCACGTATACTACCGGCCTTCGGCGCGCAACCCCCACCGACAGGAGCGACAGCGTGAATATTCTCGGCATCGGCGGCTACTCCCATGATTCGGCCGCGGCGCTGGTATGCGATGGCCAGCTGGCCGCGGCGGTGGCGGAGGAGCGCCTGAGCCGGGCAAAGCACCAGGGTGGCCTGCCGCGCCGGGCGGTAGAATGGTGCCTGGCGCAGGCGGGGCTGACGCTGGCGGAGGTGGATCATATTGGCGGCTACATGCGGCCGGGGCTGCGGCTGGTTCGGCGCATCCCGTACCGGCTGGGCACGGCGTGGCGCCACCCGCTGTACGCGGCGGCCTACACCGGCTACGAGATTATCCACAACGCGCAGTATGTGATGGACTTGCGAAGCCTGTGCGGCCCGTCCACCCGGCTGCATTACCTGGAACACCACCCCGCGCACGCCGCCAGCGCGTTCCTGTGCAGCCCGTTTGACGAGGCGGCGCTGCTCTCGATCGACTATGTGGGCGAGTGGGCGGCGACATGGCGCGGCGTGGGCCGGGGCGCGACGATTACCCGAATCCAGCAGACGAATTACCCGAATTCGCTGGGGGTCTTCTACTCGGCGCTGACGGACTACCTCGGTTTTCAACGGGCCAGCGACGAGTACAAGGTGATGGGATTGGCGTCGTATGGGGAACCGGAATACTACGACGCATTAAGCAAAGTGCTCCGTCCCGGCGAGGACGGCGCCTACCGGATCGACCACCGGTACACCGCGTGGCAATACCTTCCGGGATCGCGGCGGGGCTATTTCAGCGAGCGGTTTCTCCGAGAATTCGGCCCGCGCCGCGCGCCCGGGGCGCCGCTGGACGACCGCCACCGGAACCTGGCCGCCTCGGCGCAGCGCCTGCTGGAAGACATCGTGCTGGGCCTGGCGCGGCGGCTGCACCGGGAAACGGGGTCGGCCAACCTCTGCCTGGCGGGCGGGGTGGCGCTGAACTGCGCGATGAACGGGCGTCTCCAGCGGGAAGGGCCCTTCGAGCGGATCTGGGTGCAGCCGGCGGCCGGGGACGACGGAATCGCGATTGGGGCGGCGCTGCAACTGCACCACCGGCTGACGGGCGCGGGCCGCGCATTCCGGATGGAGCATGCGGCCTGGGGTCCGGACGCGGACGCGGGCGAGATCGAGCACTGCCTGCACATCACGAAGACGCCGCACCGCCGGTCGGACGATATCGCGGCGGACACGGCCCGCCTGCTGGCGGAGGGGCTTATGGTTGGGTGGTATCAGGGCCGCATGGAGTTTGGCCCGCGCGCGCTGGGGAACCGCAGCATCCTGGCGGACCCGACCCGGGCCGACATGAAGGATCTGCTGAACACGCACGTGAAGTTCCGCGAGGAGTTCCGGCCCTTCGCGCCGAGCGTGCTGGCGGAGCGGGCCGGTGAGTTCTTCGAGGGGTGCGCCGAGGCGCCCTTTATGCAGTTTGTGTATCCGGTGCGCCCCGAGAAGCGCGCGCTGTTGCCCGCGATTACCCATGTGGACGGGACGGCGCGGGTACAGACGGTGACTGAGGCCGCGAACCCCCGCTTTTACCGGCTGATTAAGGCCTTCGAAGCAATCCGGGGCGTTCCGGTCGTGCTGAACACGAGCTTCAACGTGATGGGCGAACCGATCGTGCACACACCCTTCGATGCCTTGAAATGCTTCCATGGCACGGGGCTGGACGCACTGGCGATGGGCGATTATCTCGTGATCAAGAATCCGTAATGGCGGAACGCGTCCCGGATCCGATAGGCTGTCCAAAGTTTTGAGTGTAGTTTTCATATTACGGATGCGTTACAAGCGCTTTGAAGCGGGCCTTCAGCCCTTCAACGCTTTCGATTCCTTTTTCCTGGGCCGATGGCCCAGGCTGGAATAAAACGGGCCTTTGGCCCTCAATACAATATCCTCAGCGCCGAAGGCGCGGATCATAGCAGCCTGGGCCACAGGCCCAGGTAAACGGACCAGTATTTCGGCCAGGGCTGAAAGCCCGTATCATGGCAGGCTTTCGGCGAACTGAAAGAATCGAGACTTTCGTTGCTTCGCCATAGTCTGGACGCGGTAATATCAGAACTTCACCAAAAACTTTTCACCGTTCTGACCAGCATCCCCCGAACCGTGTGAAACAGCGCTTTCCAATGCGAATCCTGATACCCACAGCCGACTATCCGCCCATTGAAGGGGGCATCAGCACCGTCACCCTGGAGCTGTCCCGGGCGCTGGCGCGCCGGGGGCACACGGTGACGGTGGTGGCGCCGTGGTTTCCGGATATGGAGTCCTTCGACGCAACGGAACCGGTGACGGTGGTGCGCTACCGGGGCTACGACTGGGGCTGGCTGCGCGCCTGGCCGCTTTTTCGGGTGGCGGGCCCGCTCGTGCGGCGGCATGACGTGATCCTGGCGATTAACGTGGCGTATGGCGGGTTGCTGGGCCTTCTGGGGCGCACTATCGGCGGGGCGCCCTACGTCAATTTCGCCTATGGCTATGAATATCTGAAGTTTTCGCGGAATCCGGCGGCGCGGTTGTTGCTGCGGCTTATCTACCGGGGCGGGCGCACGACCATCGCGATCAGCCGGTACACGCGGGATCAGCTCATTCAATTCGGGGTGGCGCCATCCCGCATCGCGGTGGCGCTTCCGGGCGCGCAATTGCCGGAGCCGGTATCGGACTCCGCGATCCGCGCGGCCCGGCACGAGCTCGATCTGGAGGACGCGCCGTACATCCTTTCGGTGGGGCGGCTGATCCCGCGAAAGGGACACGTCACCCTGATCGAGGCGCTGGCGCGCCTTCAGGAGCGGGGCATTCACGCCCACCTGGTCATCGCCGGACGCGGCCCGGAGATGGAGGCGTGCCAGCGGCAGGCGGCAGCGCTCGGGCTGGACGGCTGTGTTCATCTGGCGGGCTATGTGGCGCCGGCGATGCTGGGCGCGCTCTACGCCGATTGCGCGTGTTTCGCGCTGCCCGCGGGGGAGGATGAGAACGGGCAGGTGGAAGGTTTCGGGCTGGTCTACACCGAGGCCCACGCGCATGGAAAGCCGGTGATCGCGGGCCGGTCCGGGGGCGCGCCGGAGGCGGTGCTGCACGAGGAGACAGGCCTGCTGGTTTCGCCGCGGGACCCGGACGCCATCGCGGAGGCGCTGGCGCGCGTGCTGGGCGATCCGGCATACGGGCGAGCGCTCGGCGAGGCGGGGCGTGCGCGGGTAGCGCGCGAGCTGAACTGGGATCGCTTCGCCGAACGGGTGATCCAGGAGTCCGGGCTGGCGGAGACGCCAGTGGACGCGACCCAACCCGCGGGGCGCGACGCCCGCGCGGACGAGTGAGCCCGATGCCGAAGTACCGCATCGCCCACATTATCACGCGCCTGTGCGTTGGCGGGGCGCAGGAAAACACATTTCACACGGTGCGCCTGGCCGATCGCGATCGCTTCACCGCCGATCTTATCAGCGGACCGACGGAGGGCGGCGAGGGCAGCATCGAGCCGGCGGTCCTGGCGGCGGGCATCGACCTTATCCGCGAGCCGCACCTGGTCCGCGCGCCGGCGCCGCACCGGGATTGGCTCGCGCTGCGCGGGCTGACACGCACGCTGCGCGCGGGACGTTACGACCTGGTGCACACGCACACCTCCAAGGCGGGCTTTCTCGGGCGGATCGCGGCGGCGCGGGCCGGCATCCCGCATGTGGTGCACACGTCGCACGGAAACGTCTTCGACGGCTACTTCAACCGCCCGCTCGCGGCGATCTTCACCGGCCTGGAACGCTACGCGGCGCGCCACACGAGCCGCTTCATCGAGCTGACGCCCGGGGGCGTGGAGGCCCACCTGGAACGGGGCATCGGACGGCGGGAACAGTTCCGGGTGGTGTTCAGCGGCATCGACCCGGCGCCCTTCGAGGACGCCCTGGCGCGCCGGGCGGAGACGCGCGCATCGTTGGGTGTATCCGGTGACCAGGTTCTTGTGGGCGGCGTGGGGCGCCTGGCGCCGGTCAAGGGATTTGCTTATTTCGTGGAGATGGCCCGCGCGCTTGCGACCGAGCTGCCCGGTGTCCGGTTCGTACTGGCGGGCGACGGCGAAGAATCCGCGCGGCTGCAAGCGCAGGCGGGCGGGGTGGTCCGCTTGCTGGGGATGCGCGGAGACATCCCGGCGATCATGGCGGCACTCGATATTCTGGTGGTTCCGTCGCTGAACGAGGGCATGGGCCGGGTGATTCTGGAGGCGGGCGCGGCGGGCGTGCCGGTGGTTGCGAGCCGGACGGGGGGAATTCCCGACATCGTGGATGATGGCGTGACGGGCGTGCTGGTCGCGCCGCGATCCGCGGGGGAACTGGCAACGGCGGTGCGCGGGCTAGTACACTCCCCCGAACGCCGCCAGGGGATGGGCGCGGCCGCGCGGGCCCGGATCCTCCCCCACTACAGCCTGGCCGCGATGGTTCAACGGATTGAAGCCATTTACGAGGAACTCCTTCATGCGCACCCCCCAGACCCCCGCCGATGAATTTCTGTCCAAGCAGCGGCTGCTTGTCGTATCACCGCACGCCGACGACGAGAGTTTCGGCTGCGCGGGGACGATGGCGCGGATCAAGGACCTGGGCGGCGAGGTCTACGTGATCTGCTGCTCGGTGGGGACGCTGAAGCATTACGACGGTAAGGAGGAGCTGGTCCAGGGCAGCACGCGCGAGCAGGAGTTCGAGGCGGTGATGGAATACCTGAAGGTGGACGATTTCGAGTACCTGTACCGCGACGCGGAAACGCACCTGCGGCTGGACATGATCCCCCGGCGGGACCTGATCGCGCTGATCGAGCGGGACGCGCGGCTGGCGCTGGACAAGGTGCAGCCGACGATGCTGGCGATTCCGGTGTCTTCGTACAACCAGGATCACGAGGCGGTCTTCCGCGCGGCGTTCACGGCGGCGCGTCCGGGGGTTCCGAAGGACAAACCGATCCAGCCGCTGGTGCTGGGCTACAACAACACGTCGCTTTTCTGGAGCCTGGAGCACGAGAAGATCCACATGAACTTTTACGTGGACATATCGGACTACCTGGAGCAGAAACTGCACGCCCTGAGCCTGCACCGGTCGCAGCTGCGCGATCCGATCCACCACTCGAGCGTCCAGAACGTGGAATACATGGCGCGTTTGCGCGGGAGCGAGATCTCGGTTGCCGCGGCGGAGGGCTACATGCTCTTCCGCCAGATCCTGTAGGGCCGGGCGCCCGCCATGGCCCGGCCGACACCAAGGGCGCGGGGAGCGCTTGCGCCCATGACCGCCGCGCGCCGGCGCCGCCTGGAAGCGCTTCGCCCCGCGCTGGACGGCCTCTACGCGCGCTATAACCGGCGCGCGTTTGTCGATCCCGATCCGCTGGCGCCGGTGTACGCCTTTACGGATCCCGCCGAGCAGGAGGTGGCCGCGCTGCTTGCCGCGGCGCTGGCTTTCGGGAATGTAAAGACGATACTGGAGAGCATCCGGCGCGTTTTCGAGGCCGTTCCCGCGCCCGCCCGGGCCGCGCGCGACCTGCCGCCGGCGGCGCTGCGGCGCCGGCTCGAAGGATTCCGCCACCGCTATGTGACGGGAACCGAAGTGGCCGCGCTGATGGCGGGAGCGGGGAGCCTGCTTCGCGAATACGGATCGCTGGGCGGCGCGCTGATGGCGCTGGACGATCCGGAATCGGCCACCGTGCTGCCCGTGATTGCGCGCCTCGCCGATGCGCTTCGCGCGCGGGGGGGCCTGCCGAAGAACTACCTCGTCCCGGATCCCGCGCTGGGCAGCGCCTGCAAGCGCTGGTTCATGCTTCTGCGGTGGATGGTTCGGGAGGACGATGTCGATCTGGGGCTCTGGCGCCGGCTGGGCGCCGGGCGGCTTATTGTTCCGGTGGACACGCACATGCACCGGGTGGCGATCGGGCTGGGGCTGACGCGGCGCAAGGCGGCGGATCTGAAGGCGGCGCTGGAGATCACGGCCGCGTTTCGCGCGATCTGTCCGGAAGATCCGGTGCGTTACGATTTCTGTCTGACGCGCCTGGGCATTCGCGCGGACGGCGATATGGCGGCGTTCGTGCGCGAGGCGCGGACGCCGGGGGCCTGAAGAGCAGGTGGAGCGGGGTTGGGATTTACGGTATCGGTGGGTTGGGGAAGTCTGGTTCACGCTGCCGCGGACGGGCCGAAGGTACGCCGTGGCGGAAATGTTCGCGATCCTGTTGCGCCTTCGGCGCTGAACACAGCCGGGACGGCTGTGCCACTTTCTTTTCGGGGTGGTATTGTTGGGGGGGGCAGGGAAGCTTTTGGAGGTGGGCTCACGCTGCCGCGGACAGGCCGAAGGTACGCCGCAGCGGAAATGTTCGCGATCCTGTTGCGCCTTCGGCGCATTGCGGGCGGGCCGTCCACCACGGCGCATCTTCGACCTGCGCTCCTATTTGGTCCGCGCTTTTTTAGTCTGGTTCTACTTCCGCTGCCAGCGGTCTTGTGCTTCCAGTATGGTGGCGGGTCCGGGGCCGTCGAGCCAGGCGCGGGCGTCTGGGTCGTCGCGGAGCCAGGTGTCCCAGAAGGCGGTGCTGAGTGCGAGGATCGCGCGATGGTGGTTTGGATTTCGCGTGTTCCGGTCGCCGGGCAGGGCGCGATCGGTGAAGGCGGAGTGCTCGGCGCCGTGCAGCACGAGCTCGTATTTGCCGCCCGGCGGGAGGGCCGGGTAGACCGCGAGCCGAGAGGCGACGTCCGCGCCGCCGATGCGCGCGATGTCTTCCGTGCCCGTCATCAGCAGCCACGGGATCGTGACGCTGGCAAACGCGCGGCCGGGGTCGCCCCGGCGCGGTGCGCTCGGGCTGAACATGATCGCCGCGCGCACACGCGGATCCGCCATGGAGCGCCCGCCGGGAAAGGCCTGCCCGCTGGCGGCCTGGGTTGTGAGCGCGCCGAAGGAGTGGCCGGACATGCCGATATGATCGCGGTCCAGGCGCCCTTCGATGGGGTGGCCCACCTCATCGTTCCAGCGGGAGAGGGCATCCAGCGTAGCGGAGACATCCCCGGCGCGCAGCACAAGGTTCTCGCCGGTGGCGGCGCCTTCCATCGCGGCGAAACGGCGTCCCAGCCGGGCCTCGCGCCAGATGGCGTCGTCGCTGCCGGGGTGCTGCAGAAACACCGCCAGATAGCCGCGCGCGGCCCAGTGCCGGCCCAGGTAGGGGCTTGCTTCCCGCGAGCCGCCGAGGCCGTGGCTGAATAGGACGACAGGGGCTTCACCGGCGCCGGGCGGCAGGTACACGCGCAGGGGAATCGTGCGCTTCCGCGCGGTGTCTTCCACGGTAAGGTCGAGGGTTTGGATGGACTCGGCCGCGACGGAAAGCGCCAGCGGATCATAACTGGTCTCTTCGGCAGCGGCGGGCGGCGGCGGGAATGCAAGGGCGAGAGCAAGCACGACCGGCAGTGCGGCGCGAAGGCGGCTGTGCAAAAGAGGGAATCGAACCGGGTTCATTTCACGTCTCCAGGTTGGTTTTGCCCTGGTAGAGTCCCGAGGCCGCGGATTGGTTACACCCCGGCCCCGGACACGCGGGGCCTGCCACGCCCCGGTGTCCGCTCCCCCGTTCTGGGTTACTGCCGACAGCCCGCACGGGCCGTTTTGGCCCGTCGCGTCAAGAAAAGAGGTCGGCGATGGAGCACCCCAGTTTCGCGCAGATCACCTCGATTGTCTTGAGGGAGACATTCTGGTCGCCCATTTCGATGCGGTTCAGCGAGGATTTCGAGATTCCCAGCTTCGAGGCGAACTGTACTTGCGGCGTATCGCCGCGGAGTTCCCGCAGGCGGCGCCCCAGTAACGCATTTAAATTGCTCATCGCGCACACTTTCCAAAACGGAACGCATTATACCGGCAAACCGTTCCCACATGGGGGAAATTTTCGGGCGCGGCGGGCCGCGCTCCAGAATCGGTGAAAGCGATGATAGCGCGGCATCGTTTCAGATTCCGGAACGTACGCGGAATCGGCCAGCACGCTATTGAAATGGTTTAAGTAGAACGGGCTATTCAATAGGGCAACTATGGAAGAGAAGTCCAGCGGTCGGGCGTGGCCGTGGTGGGGCATCGTGGGAATTCCCAGGCGCGGGCGCGGGCTGGATCGGGCGGCGTGCGGGCGTGAATGGCGGGTGGCGATCCGGCTCGGAAGCTGGGGTCAGTCGCCGGATTCGCCGGCGGATTCGCCGGCGGGTTCGCCAGCGGCAACGCCGGAGCCCGGGTAATTCTCGCGCAGCAGCCAGAAATTGTTGGACTGGCGGATGAGCGGGCGGCCATTGTCCACCCCGGGCTCCAGGCCATCGCGCAGGAGCAGGATAATGTCCGAACTGGCGGCGGGGTTGGTCCAGAAGTACGTGTGGCCTGTGATGTCGCTTTCCACCTCCGCGTCGATGAAGATCACGTTCGGCAGGCTGGTGAGCTTCGCCTGTTCAAAGGGGTTCAAATCGGCCAAAATGATCCGGCCGAGCCGCTTGACACTGTCGGTCAGCCAGGAGGAGAGCAGGAGCGCGCGGTCGCCGTTGGACAGGTACACCGTGAATCGCTCCGGGACGAAAATGACGCCTTCGGCGACGAGGGAGTGGTTCACGATGTCGAGGTCGAGGTCGGGCGCGGCGAGCACGAGGTGGCCGAGTTTCAATTCGGCGCGGGCGTCGCGCCCGGCTCCGCGGTATTCGAGCATGAGCTCCTTGATGGCGGTCGTGGCGACGTCGGTGCCGCGGCTGTGCGCGAGGATATGTATCTTTTCGAGGCCCGGCGCGGCGGCGATGGCGCGAAGGAACTGCTTGAAATGAAAGTTGGTGAAGCTTCCCGATTCCGAGTCGGCGGTGTAGCCGCGAAGTCCGCCTCGCCCGGCGGGCCAGGAATAGACCATGGGAACGCCGGGGCGCGCCATGAAATGCCAGACCTGGGCCATGGTCTGGGCGGCGTGGTAGAACTGGTTGTTGTAGCCGTGCACGAATAGAAAAACCTCGGGCCGTTCCGCTCGGGCCAGGGCATCGGCCACGATCCCGGAGAGGGCGGCCTCCGCCTCGGCTTCCTCCCGGAGGTGGTCCTCGTCGCGAACGGGCGCCCCGCCGCGGACACGCCATCCGGCGTGGGGCGGCGGAAACCGACCCATTTCCTCGGTGTGTGCGAGGAAGGGCACGAAACGGCGCTGGCGGCGCCGGTTGACGCTTGCGTGGCGGAGTTCCTCCCAGGTCACATTATCGCCGAGCGCGACCGTGGCCACGCCGAAGGCGAGCTCGTCGGAGCGCTTGTGGCCGTATTGGGCGCCCGTGCCCCTTGGCTTGTCCCCGATCCCGTTTTCGGCGCGGTCGGTGGCGTATATCAGGTCCACCTCGACGCGCCGATCGTGTTCGGGCAGGTGGGCGAATGGATCGGATTCCGCGGCGAGATAGAGGTTGGGTGTTTTCATGAGCCCGGTGTGCTCGCAGCCGGTGGCGAGGCCTCCCGCGGCGAGGGCCAGGAGTAGCAGCGCGGCGATGCGCCTGGCCGCCGGGAGGGGCGGCGGCGCGATATTGGAAGGTTTTCGGTCGGGAACATTGGACGGCATGCGGGGATTATAGCAGGGCCGCCCGGGCGAACGCCGCAAGACGCCGAGGGCCGGAAATGTGGTACGCTCGGGTGTTGGGCTCGCCGCACCGTAGCGCCTGTTCAACCGAGGAAGGGTTATCCTGTAATGACCGGCCATGGCTTGCTTTACCGTGCGCTTCCGCTGGCGCTTGTGTTACTTGCGCCCGGCTGTTTCCGCGCGCGGGCGGGGCTGACGCCGGAAGACGATGCGGCGCGCCGGGAGCGTATCGAGACGCTTTACCAGGACTACCGGCGGGATTTTCCGGACGTAAACGAGGTGACGCCGCAGGGGCTGCTTGACTTGCGGGCGGCGGGAGACGTCGTGATCGTGGACGTGCGGACGCGGGAGGAGCAGCGGGTGTCGGCCCTTCCGGGCGCGATTGCGCGCGCGGAGTTCGAGGCGAATCGCGAGCGTTATCGGGACTTTACCGTCGTTACATATTGCACGATAGGCGCGCGGAGCGGGGCCTATGCGGAGCGGCTGCGTGGCGAGGGGTGCGAAGTCTTCAATCTCAAGGGGAGTGTTCTTGCGTGGACGCATGCCGGGATGATGTTGGTCGATGGCGAGGGCCGGGAGACGCGGACGGTGCATACGTACGGCCCGCAGTGGGATCTCGTGGCGGAGGGGTATGAGTCGGTGTGGTGAGGTGGTGTGCGGGTGATGCGGATGTTGGCCGCTCTTTACGGGCCAGGGATGCCGGCGTCCCTGGATTGCCGCTCGTGCGGGGTGATTTTGGCGGAGTTGGCGTCCCGTTGCTCCAGGCACACGAACGCGCTGGAGCGCGATCGCGTGGCACGGGGTTCGGGTTTGTGTTGGGTCAGGCAAGGATGCCTAATCCGCCTGCGGCGGACTTTCAGCCAACGCCGGCTTCCGCTGCTTTACTGCTGTGGTCCAGGTTTCGCTGGCGGGAATGCCCAAATCTGGTTTGGGCCGCTCGATTGGGGTGGTGTTGGCGGGGGACGGTTGGTGGCGCTCCAGGCACACGAAGGCGCTGGGGCGCCATCGCGTGACACGTGCCGGAATTGCGCCTTTTTTTCGGCCAATGTCGCGGGTGTGGTGGCGTAGGGCTTCTGTTGGGTCAGGCAGGGATGCCTAACCTCCTTTGGAGCTGCTCGTGTGGAGGCGGTCGTAGAGCAGGATGCCCATGATGCTGAAGGCGTCGGTGATTTCGCCGCGTTCGACCATGGAGACGGCTTCGTCCCAGGGGACGGTGCGCAGCTGGAGGGCTTCGGTCCCCTCGGGATCCGCGCCCACGTGGCGGAGCCCTCGCGCGACGTAGAGGAAGCCCCGTTCGGATGAGTGGCAGTTGCTGAGGTGGATTTCGCCGCCGAGCGGGGTCCATGTGTCCGCTTCGAGGCCGGCTTCTTCGCGCAGTTCGCGCTGGCACGCGACGAGGGGTTCTTCGCCGGGGTCGGCGCCGCCTTCGACGATCTCCCATGAATAGCAGTGAAGCGGGTAGCGGTATTGTCCGACGAGGTAGAGTTCGTCCTGTTCGGTGAGGGCGAGGACGCCGGTGGCGACGCGGCAGTCGACGACGCCGTAGATGCCGGGGGCGCCGTCGGGGCGGATCACCTGGTCTTCGCGGACGGTGATCCAGGGGTTCTGGTATTTCACTTCGCTGGACAGGGTGGTCCAGGGGTTCTTTTCGGGGTCGTTCATGCGGAATGGCTCCATCGTTGGAGGGTAGCGGGCGGTGGGGGTAGCGTAGCAGAGTGCTGCGGGGCGATTCATATTTGGGCGGTGCACATGGGAACTGGCTTGGTTGCCGGCAGGGATGCCGGCGCTCCATTCGGGCCACTTGCGGCGACGCGGGACGTTGAAATGTCGCTGGCTGGCGACCGTTGGGCTATAGAAGAGTCCCAAGTTTTTGTCGGAGGCGAAAAGGGGGTTGACAGATCCGTGTGTTCCGGTTAATACTGTCCCGAGGTAGGGAATTCCAAGAGCGCAGTACCAGCAGCATCCTTTTGTCTTGCGCCGTTGCGAGGGAGGACGTTGGGGAACATCAACCGGGAGAGGAAGCATGGAGATCAATGCGATTCTGGGCGCGCTTTTGGGCGCGGTGCTGGGGGCGATAGCGTGGGCGGCGGTTGCGGCGGTCACAGGGATGGAATTGGGACTGGTGGCGTGGGGCGTGGGCGGCCTGGTGGGGTTGGGCGCGTTTGTGCTGGACGGCCGGGGCCTGGCTTCGGGCATCGTGTGCGCCTGCCTGGCGCTGGTGGCGATCGTGGCGGGCAAGTTCATGGTGATCAACCACTTTGCGAACCAGGAGCTGTCCGCTATCGCGGATATCGGTCTGAGCCAGGAACTCTACAATGAATTGCATACCGACGCGATGGATTTCGCGCAGGTGACGTCGGAGGCCGAGTATCCGGCGTTTATGGTGTCCCACGGGTACAGCGAAGCCGAAACGCCGGAGAACGTGTTTGCCTCCGAGATCGATTTCTTCAAAGAGGTGAACGTTCCGGATCTTCAGGCGTGGGCCGCGAATCCGCCAACCTACGAGCAGTGGCGTGCGGATTCCACCCAGCGCGCGCAGGCCTTTGTGATGGAGAACATTCCGCTGACGGAAATCTTCATCGAATCGATTGGCATCATCGATATTGTCTTTTTCGCGCTCGGCATCGGCACGGCGTTCCGGGTTGGGTCGGGGGGTGAGTTTGAGTAGAGTGTCTCCAATTGTGCGCATTGCGGTCCCAGAAGGCCGAAGAAGGTGTCAATATATGAAATCTGCTTTCATCTGTCTTGGCTTCCTGCTGTTCCTTGTGTCGCTGGCGGGCTGCCCACCTTCGAACGGCGGCCCGCTCCCCGATGACGGTCCGTTTACGCTCACGCTGGTACTGGAGAGCGATGTGCTCGGCAGTCGCAATATGAATGTTTGGGTCTTTATCGGGAGCGAGCCATACACGCGCGATTCAGCACCTTATCTGGATCCAAGCAAGCTCGCGATCCGATTTACGGCAAGCCAGGAACTCGATATGACCCAGCTTGTTGTGGAGCATGGCGAGGTTGTAACCCTGATAGCGTTCGACGGGGACCGAAGCAACTTTGGGGCCGGAAATGCAGCCATTGATGACGAAAACGCCAACGAGTTCCTTGCGTGGGAAGGAGACATAAGCTTGGGGGAGCAGGGCGACCTCGGCGTCGCATCGTTTGAAATGGATCGTGACCGCACGATAACGGCGTTGTACCAGCGGATGCCCCTGGTGGTGATTTCACAGGAAACCCTCAACGCGGGCGGAGTGTCTCCCGGCTGTCTAGATTTGTCCGTATCCGCGCCGGTCTGGCTTTCATTTCCCGGCGACGAAGTTGTATTTAACGATGGCCGAGTCTGTGGACTCGGCGCACCGGGGGTAATTCTTCGCGGACAAATGCGCACGGGCTCCACGGTAACGATGACCGCGGCGCCCTTGGATCCTCAGCCCCCCAATCTTGTATTCTCTGAGTGGACCGGTGCGACCAGTTGCGGCGCGAATCCCACGTGCACGATTACGGCGGGAGATTCGGAAGGTGTGACGTTAATCTGGGTCCCCGCGGGCAGTTGACAGCTTCACCAGCTACGTTGCACCCGTCCCGAGTACCCCCCACGCCAACCACGGCCGCACATGGGTTCGGCAGTTCGGTCGGGGCTTGTTTAGAGATCATTGGTCGCTCTACAGCACGGACTTATCCAGGCTGCGGTATTGCACCGCCTCGGCGACTTGGTGTTCGGTGATGTCTTCTTTGGCTTCGAGGTCCGCGAGGGTGCGGGCGATGCGGAGTATTTTGTCGTAGGCGCGGGCGCTGAGGCCGAGGGTGTTGAGGGCGCGTTCGAGGAGGGACTTGCTGGCGTCGTTGAGCTTGCAGTACTGGCGCAGGGTTTTGCTGTCGAGGTGGGCGTTGAAGCGGAAGGCGGCGCCGTTGCTCCGCGCGCGCTGCCGTTCGCGCGCGCCGAGGACCTGTTCGCGGACTTCGGCGGTCGTTGGGCCGCTGACCTGGGTGTCGGTCAGTTCGTCGAAACTCAACGCGGGCACGTCCACGTGGATGTCGATGCGGTCGAGGAGGGGCCCGGAGAGGCGCCCGATGTAGCGCTGTACGTCGGCCGCGCTGCAGCGGCATTCCCGGCGCGGGTCGGTGCGGCAGCCGCAAGGGCATGATTGCGTTGCCTTCGTGCCATCGCAAGCTAAGTGCCTCAAAACCCATGCCTTACGGTTATCCGACCGAGCCAAGAACCGTCGGCGAACACCTCCGTAAGCGCCGACTGGATCTGCAACTCCTGCAACGCGAAGTTGCGGTTATCATCAGCGTCAACGGGGCTACGATACAGAATTGGGAGACCGGCAGCCACTCCGTATCCCTTTCGGCATGGCCTGCCGTCCTGGAATTCTTGGGGTACGACCCCCGGCCGTCCGGCCAGACGCTCGGCGAAATGTTACGCCTTCGCCGTGAGAGTCTCGGCCTGTCCACTGCCGATCTCGCCCGACAGTTGGGCATTGACCCGTCCACCGTCACACGGTATGAACTCAAGCCTGACCACCTGCAAGACCATCTCTCCATATCCAAGATAGCGCAATTCCTGGGTCACAATCCGCTCCCCGAGCCGGACTCGCCAAAGGAATATGTCCGGCAGGCGCGATACTTGCTCGGCCTCAGTCAGCGAGAATTGGCGAACAGGCTGCGCGTATGTACCGACCTCGTCTCCCGATGGGAACGTAACGAGACTTGCCCGACTACCAGACACCTTGACCGCATCGAGGCGTTGCTTGCTGACTTGACCGAATCGCTCCGGCTGCCATGCGCGGAGCACGTCAGGGCCGTATGCGCCTCGGCGAAACGGCCAGACCGCCGCACCCGGCCGCGCTCGACTGCCCCGGTCAAATTGGAGAACCTCGGCGACCACATCCGCAAACGGCGGCTGGACCTCGGCCTGAGCCAAGCAGCCTTGGCCAAGCAGTTCGGCATTAACAGGAACGCTGTCACGAGATGGGAAGCCGGGTTGGATGAGCCGGGGCTTAAACAAATGCCCAAGGCAATCGAATTCTTGGGCTACGACCCAACATCAAGCGACGGTGAACTGGCGTATCAAATCCGGTCCAATCGCCGAGCCTTGGGCCTGTCGCAAGCAGAATTCGGTAAACTTCTCGGCGTAAGCAGGGAGACCGTCAATCTCTGGGAGAACGGCAAGCGGGTGCCGGGCGAATCCACCCAAATCTAGGCCAGCCTAAAACTCGATGAATGCAGTCGAGAGTAAACCAGCCTCCTGCTTACCGTCGTAGAGCAACCAGGTCCCCAACATCGCGCTTCAAGCGACGGCAATGGTATGATAACTTGCTGGACGACGTGTGGTCGTCCGACTACAATTGGGTGTGGAAGGATCCGAACCAAACGCGTTGTAACCTCATCCGCAAGCGCGGATTCGACGCTACTTCACCTTCGAGTGTGATAAAATGAGAGTCCTCCTTTTGCTATACGGTCTGCCATGTTCAGGGAAAACCACGGTGGCATCGCGACTGGTTCATCACTACGATTTCGTCTATCTAGACATTGAATCAATTTGGCACAGTACATTTGGCCAACCCGATTTCACCGAAACCCAAAGTGCCGCAGTGTTTGAGACTCTCATACAAGCCATTCGTGACGCAGCAGCACTAAATAAGAATATCCTGCTAGAAGGTGTATTCGCGTCGCCAGATCGCCTTTCGACTCTGTCTCAAGTTTGTCGCAATGAAGGGCTGGCTTTCGTAGCAGTTCTTCTGCAGGTCGATTGGGCGGTTCTGCGCAAACGGATGAGGTCTAGGGCCGCTGCAGGGGGACGACTCACAATCGAACGTGTCAAATGGTTATCGGCGAAATTCTCCACTGATCAATTAAGCAGCCTGACAATTGATACTACTAATACGGAACCGCGACTCGTGTTCAATCGAATTGTCCACTTCTTGTCTCATAATCTCTCTCTATCTCTGCCGCCAAAGACTTGAGATGCATGTCTAGAAGCCCTCGCGCGGGCACTTCATCTGCAAGACGTTGGGACGCTTTCGCCGCCAACCTATGTGCATCCTTCGTTCCCTCGTATAGCAGACGGCACAGAATGATTCTGCTGAAACATTTGATTTTTGCTTCTACGGAGTCCGAAGCCAAACCCTTTGAAACCAGCGGACGCACCCAAGACAGAAATTCCTCCGCATCGATTCTTGGTCGCGGTAGAATCGCGTCCAGCGCTGGTCCTGCAAGACATGAATTCGACTGGAGAAAACCAAGCGTGTGGAGTGGTAACTCGCGCGAAAAGCAGTGCCAATCCGGAACCGACAACGGCCCACATAGATGCAAGAGTAAAACGTTTTCTGGATTGCTCTGGGAATCCAATGGCCCAACTACAAAATTCAGCTTAGGTTGAATTTCGATCAGATCCAGTTGCGCTGATGACACAGCATGCCTGATCATGTGTTCTGTATTAGATGATATGGTTGTAAAAACACCGTCCTCAGCTCGTCCCCGCTGGGCACAATCTCTCAATCGAACTATTGAACCGCAATTTGAAGCCTCTTCAGAAGTCAGATCGGCAAGCAAAATGTCGAGATCATTACTAGTACGCGGACTAGAATTCGAACTCCCTACTTGGTACGCTCCATACATTTCCGAACTCGTACGAAAAACGCGGCCGATTTCGTGAAGAAGTCGCGAAATGGCTTGAACTCTGCGTTGAGAGATGCTGGCACTGGTCATTTCGAGTTCAACGCTAGAAATAATCCATCTCTGACTGGGAGGAGAACTGTCAGAAAATCTCCACCCGAACGAAGGTAGGAATTGAATTCGTGCGTAAGACATTCCCACTCTTTCCTCGGGCGCGTGACATTTCCGCCAGCTAACGAATTGTCGATGACTAAGATTCCGCCTTGAGCAACAGAACTGCAGATATGCTCGTACCTTCCTTCGTAGTCTTGCTTCCGGCCATCTAAGAAGATAAGGTCGAACTGCTTGAATTCTTGATTTTTCAACCACTCCACGCCCTCGGCGTGAACAACCTCGATAAGCCCGTGTGAGATAAAGGAGGAAAGGTTTTTCTGAGCGTTTACGTAGAGATGCTCATCAACCTCAACCGTCGTAATCTTTCCACCGGGTGGCATGGCAGATGCCATCATGGCGGCCGAGAAGCCCGTGTATGTGCCAATCTCTAGTACCTTTTTGGGTCGCAATATCGTGACCAATAGGCGCAATAGACCTCCGACTATAGGCCCGATCAACATGTGATGATCTTCTTGTTCAGCTTTCGTGCATGCGAAAATGGAATCCGCTGTGCGTGGCAAAGGCGTCGTCATCGCTATGCAATAGGCGATGATATCGGGAGGAATGTATTCTGGTTCCATGCGAAAGCCTTAGTGTTTGTCAGTGGCATCGAATTCACTCGAAAACGACGAAGGTCTTATGTGTCCATCAGGAACACCTGACCGCTTTAGGAGCGCAGCCCAAATATGCTCATCGCTACAATCGGAAGTGCTGGAAACTATTATGTTCGATGCGATTCTTAAAAGGTGTCGCCGACCCCGCTTGAACTTAAGCCATTGGACGAGTTTCTCGGGCTTGATGTGAGGCACCGGGATTCCCATCACCACCCATTTTTCAATAAAACCCCAACCACGTGGCTGCTCTCTTTCGCCCAACAACTGCTCTAAAGTCCTCGACAGCTGCAAACCCTTGGTATGTAAATCTACGCAAAGCGCATCTGCATTCTTAAAAAGACGAGGCCAGCTTGACTTTGCTCGGGTCGCTCGCATGAGATCTGGACGTAGCTCGAACGCTTTCACAAGAATCTTCTCAGGGTCGCCTCCAGCCGTAACTGCGAGGGAATTGACCAGACGTTTCAATATTCCTCGATATCCGACTGTATCCACAAGAGATGATTTCTCCCCATTCTGAAGGCCAAGTTCGTTGAGCATGTGCGTCGTAAGCGTATATGCACGTGCTCGGGATACGGATGGCAAATATGCAATGTCATTATTGGACGCTAGCGACATGTAGACCAACATTCGAACTACTGTACTTAAGAGTTCAGTCGACTCGGGGGTCCAAGGTTGATTACTCCGCGTCAAGTGTAAGATCTGTTCTCTTAGTTCTGGACGTGACAGAACAAACGCAACAGCTTTAGCCGACATGTCGTCGTCTGTTCCCAATTCGGTTTCTGGTATGCTTGTACCTTGGACCAGGAGTTCGTGAAACGTCTGATCTGGATTATACTCATTGACAAATTGAGGCACTAGCGTCGACGCGGGTGACATTGACACCGTTTTCAAATACCCAAGTTCCTTGCTAAGTGTCGAAGCTGCTTGACGACACGCAGTTTCATAAGCTGCGGGATCAATATGTAGCCGTCTGATAATCTCGTTCCGCGATGTGCCAAGGCCAAGTTCATTGAACTTACTCGCTATATCTCGTGATATTGGATAGACGGGGCCTTCCTGGGCCGCAACGTACCATAGGGTATCGACTGACAAAAGCTCACCAATGAGCCGAAGAAAATTGACAACATCATCACCGCTTTTTGCCTCTCGGCAAATACAGCGGCTTGCTGAATGTAAGTATGTATTGTCAATAATCCGGTTCAGCATTCTTCTTCCAGTCGATAGAAAGATCGGTATGAGCTAAATAACAGTTGGAATTTTAAACGGTCACTAGTGCTCTGTCTAAAGAACGGTACTGCACCGCCTCCCCGATATGTGACTCCGAAATCGTGTCTGATATAGATAGGTCGGCAATGGTCCGCGCCACGCGAAGCACCTTGTCGTAGGCGCGGGCGCTGAAGCCAAACTGATCCATCGCGCTTTGGAGGAGTTTCTCGGCTCCCGATTCCATGTTGCACGTTTCGCGCACGGCTTTAGAGTCCAGGTGAGCGTTGCAGGTAAATCTGCCGTCATATCGTGCTCGTTGCCGGTCTCGCGCCTCCTGCACCTCGGCCCGAACCTCGGCGCTGGTCGGACCGCTCGGCCGCTTGTCGGAGATTTCATCGTAGCTGAGCGCGGGCACATCGACGTGAATATCGATGCGGTCAAGCAACGGCCCCGAGAGACGGCTCATGTAGCGCTGAATTTCCCCGATGGAACAGCGACATGGTTTCACCGGATGCGACCGGTATCCACACGGACACGAGTTTAAGGCGACGACAAGTAAGAATCGTGACGGGAACGTAATCGAGTACATCGCGCGCCTGATGTGGACCATGCCTTCCTCAAGCGGTTGGCGCAGCACTTCCAACGCGCCGCGATTGAATTCAGGCAGTTCGTCAAGAAACAGCACGCCGTTATGGGCCATGCTCACTTCGCCCGGCATCGGACGCTGGCCATGTCCGCCGCCGCTGATGGCCACCGTGGTGGCGGTGTGATGCGGCGCACGAAAGGGACGGTGGGTGACCAGTTGTTTTCCTTCGCTGAGCACCCCGGCCACGCTGTAGACCCGCGTGGTCTCCAGCGCCTCTTCAAAGGTCATATCAGGCAGGATACCGGGCAGCCGGGACGCGAGCATCGTCTTGCCGGTACCGGGCGGGCCGACCATGAGCAGGTTATGGCCGCCCGCCGCAGCAATGGTCAGGGCACGTTTGACGTGGGCCTGACCTTTCACGTCGCTCAAATCACGGACATGGCTTCGCCTGTTGTGAAAAAGGCCCTCAATATCTGTCACGAACGGCTCAACATCAGCCGCACCCGACATGAAAGCTGCCGCATCAGCCAGCGTCTCAACCGGAATGACTTGGATGCCGGGTACCACTCCGGCTTCCTGGGCGTTGTCCTTGGGAACAAGGATGCCCGAAAGTCCCTGGTCCCGCGCGGCAATCGTCATCGGCAGCGCCCCGGCAACCGGCCTGACCATGCCGTTGAGCGCCAACTCGCCGACCACGGAGTATTCCGAAATGCGTCCTTCGCCGATCTGCTCGCTGGCGGCCAGCAGCCCAAGGGCGATGGGCAGGTCCAGCGCGCTACCTTCCTTGCGGATGTCGGCCGGGGCGAGATTGACCACGGTAACGCCGCGTGGCACGCGATATCCCGAATTGCGGATGGCAGAGTGGACGCGATCCTGGCTCTCCTTTACGGCCGCATCCGGCAGGCCCACGATGGTGAGCTTGTTCATGCCGGGATAGTTGTCCACCTCGACGGACAGCGGTATGCCGTCGATCCCGAAGATGGCGCTCGATTGGACCCGCGCTAACACCGATGAATTGCCCTCGTTGGCCTCGACTTCCGGCCCGACCTTCGCGTTGGCTTTGCGTCGCACATTTCGGATAATATAGCACATCGAATAACCGAGAATGGAATCGCAGCCAATGGCAGACCGTGACATTCCGGCGCTGGTCAAGCGCCTGCGCAGTGCCATGGGCTTGACGCAGGAGAAGTTCGCCCAGGAACTGGGTGTGTCGTTCAGCACGGTCAACCAGTGGGAGAACGGCCACCGCCGCCCGCATCCGTTCCTGCTCAAGAAGCTGGAGGAATTGGAGGCGGGACTTGCTTCAAGCAGCAAGAAGGGACGAGAGTCTGATCGGGCCGGTAATAGTTGACGATCGAGGAATGCAACACGTGTACGTACAATACCAAATATACTTTAGTCTCCTCGCCACGATACGCACTTCGCCGGATGGGAGACCAGGCCTCAAAATGCACCTCTCACCTTTGTGGCGTGTACAGTCGGATTATCAGAATTATACGTCCGCTCACACGTTTCGGCGGGAGTCCAAACGGTGAGTTCCACTGCTTCAAAACTTCGCAAGACATTGCATGCCCACCTCACCGGAATTGGCTTCAAAAAAAACTGCAAAGGCTATTACGTCGAAGGGGCGCTGACCAAGGACCGCATTCGTGATCTGCACGCGGCACAGCGGCAGCAGATTCTAACATCAAACACTCAATTTGTCGAGCAATACTGGGATGAACTGGCAATCCACTTTGCAACTGGGAGGTCCGTGTGTCCGGAAGCAATTGAGCCCGAGTTAGTTGAAGTTGCGGCCGACACGTGCGAATCTCGTCTATTTCGACTGGCAAGTCTATTGTGGTCGGTACCCGTGTCTCAAGGGTTTGGTCGTCGATTGCGATTCTTGGTGCGTGATCGCCAGAACGGCTGTCTCATCGGTATCTTCGCTCTAGGTGATCCGGTCTTCAATTTGTCGGCACGCGATCAGTGGATCGGCTGGACCCACCAGGATCGGATGGAACGACTGGTACATGTCATGGACGCCTATGTGGTCGGCGCTGTACCACCGTACTCCGGTCTCATCTGCGGCAAACTCGTCGCGGCCCTCATCGGGAGTAACGAAGTCAAGAAGATGTATGAATCCAAGTATCTCGGCCGTGCCGGAGTCATTAGCGAAAAAGAGAATCGCGCACGTCTAGTCCTGGTGACGACTACTTCTGCGCTGGGTCGTTCGTCCATGTACAATCGTTTGGCCATTCCGGGGGGACCCCAATTTCTGAGGATTGGAAAGACAAAGGGTTATGGTCATTTCCATCTTACAGGTGATGTCTTTGGCATGATGAGGGAACTGCTCGAAGAGCTTGACCATCCTTACGCATCGGGACACCGATTTGGTATGGGTCCCAACTGGAAGATCCGCGTCGCACGGGCAGCTCTGGACGAGATTGGCCTTAATAGCGACGCCATCCTCAAACACGGCATTGAACGCGAAGTGTACACGGTGCCGCTGGCAGAGAACTGGAAGCAGATTCTGCTGGGCGAACATCAGAACGTGCGTGCTCGCGTCCTACCGGTGTCGGAGATAGCCGGATATTGCCTTCATCGCTGGATAGTCCCACGAGCATTGCGAGACAAAAGTTACAAGCGGTTTGCGCGGTGCAGAATTCTTGAACGATTGAACCAAAGCGGTTCCAACAACGGTGGGTGAACAAGTGATTCAACAGGCCGTACAACAATGTCATTAGTGGGAGCCATTCTAATACGTTAAACACTTGGACTGGGACACCGGATTGTGGGCGGGTGTCAGCCTTGGGTGCAGCCAATGACAAGCGACTTGACAACATGGCAGGAACATCTTGAGCATCATTTCGCGGTGCTGCGCGATGTGCGTGGAAAAGTCGCTCCCGATCAGCCTGTGTTTGCACTCGAACATGGACTAGCGGACCAGCAACTTGACGCACTCTTTGCTGGATTGCGCGGTCACGTCGCGAACAATTGCCCCTTAGACAGGCATCACTTGGCTTGGGTTGTGTACGCCGCTGAATTTGGTTACATCTACGCTGGCGATGAGTACTGGCAAACATTTGAGGACAACACCCCCGGCTGGACGCGCTTCGGTGACAGGAATTTTATCCGGCGGTGTTTTGCTGGTTTCCATAGTAAGTATCATGGTGCCAGGCCGACAGGAGCCTGGGCAAATCATTTTTCCATCATCTGTTGGCCGATCACGCACGCGATTTTGCCGCGTGACATGCAAACATACCTGGCGGAAGTACTCTATAATGTTCGCCATATCCTGTCGCAAGAAACCCTTGAATCACCCCGCCTATTGGGGGAATTGGTCGCCGCTCACGGCTGGCGGACCTCGTCACGCTTTCAGCAACTTCTACAGGAACCATTGTTAGTCGGCCAAATTGCCGCAGCTCTTCTGATGGAGGAAGATAATGATTCGCGAGCACTGATATTGCCTGATACGCTCGCCCGCATCAGTGGCGACCTTGCCAAGGAACAACGCTCCCGCAATTGGCTGCGCAGCGCCAGGGAGATAGCGCGAGACAAAATCGCCTTTCATCGCCTTGGTAAGCGTGCAGGCAGGGGTATTGGACAATCTCCAGAAGCTACGCCGAATCGCCAGGGGGGCGGATCCCATGTGATGAGTCTGGAACCGCGTATCAGCTTGCGACAGGCGAGCAACAATACGTGGGACGTTTTTCTCGAACTGCCCGACTTATCCAGCTTGGGATACCGGTACCCCAAGTTCCTGGAGATTCTGACGAACACCCGCTTTTCCGTTGTGGGATCATCGGGCCGCCACTGGCCGGCTGTCCGTCTCCTTCACTCAAGACAACAAGTTCAATTGAGAAAATGGCCCGAAGCAGCCGAGAGCTTGATTTGTCTGGAGCGATCGGCACCTGAACTTGAGTACTTACTGGCAACCGAGTGCGCTCAACGCCCCGACGCGATGTGGGCATTCAAGATTGCATCTGATGGATCAGCCGGAGAGGTCAGCCGCACCTTCATACGGCCTGATTGCCAGTATATCGTTGTGTGTACCGACGGCCGCGAGATTCCGTGCAATGATCTTTTCACGCGGGTGAAGATTTCTTGTGAGGGCATTTGGGCTGTCAGAATTGATGTACCTCCGGTTATTGACGCACAACTGGCAGCAGACCTGCGTTATCTGGAAATTAGCTATTCACGGACAACACACGTCTGGCCGGTTGGATTGATACCCTCACGTTGGGACGGCGAGGGGCGCGCCGAGTGGCTGACTACCGATCATGCCTGTATCGCCCTCCGCGCCGATCATTCAGTGGAAGGTTTTCGTCTGGCTTTGGAGGACGTGACGCTGGATGTGGTACCAGATGATCCCGGTGCGCCGGTGTTTGTCCAGATTCCCGAACTCGACGTAGGGACTCACCATCTGTATATTTCGGAGATCACTAACGGTGAAAGCAACACGCGCAAGTCCGAAGTTCTTGAAATCCGGATTCGGAATCCTCGCCCGCCTTCGTCTGGCATCGGTGTCGATGGAGCATTTCTTGTACTGATGGACCCGGCGCAACCGTCACTGGAACAGTTGTGGCAAGGCAACCTGAATTTGGAAGTACTCGGTCCGCCTACCCGTCAGGTAACCTTTTCCATTCGGTTGTATCGCAAGAGCGATCATCGCCCCATCCTTCAAAAGGATCTACCGCCAGTGGACCTTCCGTTGCGAGTGAACCTCTGGCGTGACCACTTCTTCCGCCATTTTTGCGAAAAGTCCGATGTTCAAAACGCCTATGACGTTGCCCACATGTGCGAGGTTAGAATCAGTGCCCGCGAATTGGGTGTCTATCGGTTTCAGGCGGAGCGCGAGTTCACGGCGTTGCGTTGGATTGTTCATCGTTCGCGAGATCAATACCGCCTCGAACTGCTTGATGACCGAGATACAGCGACGCAACCAGAAGTCTTGTTTTATCCGGTTGAAACTCCAGATTGCAACGAAATGATTGGAATCGACGTACTGTCGCGAACAGCCAGTCAGACGGCCCGACCTGGGCTGTACGTTGCACGAGCGGATGAACTGGAACGTTGCGTGATAATACCTCCACTGATCCGGACGCTTGGAGATTTGGCGGTGCATCACACCTTGAGACGCTATAGTCGCAATGTATCAGATATCAAAGTGACTGTATGCTTGGCGATGCGATGGAAATCTGCTCGGGTCACTGGAGACATTTTCTCGATCAGAATTCAGAGAATTGTGGTTGAGAGTCTCTTTCGCCAAACTCTCTGTCTGGTATGTGGCGAGCGATGGGCACAATTGGAACGCGAGTTAGTGACTGATCGTGTCGCAGATCCCTTGAATCTAGCGTGTCGAACCGTCAATAGCCGTGCCGAGCGGGAGTTGCTCAATAGCATCGCCACTCGGATTGACGACCAGTGTCTTGAAGAAACCGCAGACCCTATTGGTGTGTTAGCGGTTCTCAGCCAGCGTCACCTCCACCTTCCGGCACCACAGTTTGATGGCGGAACCGTAGTTGACAACTCTCTGCGAGTGGCAGCGGCTTTCGCGCTTTACCTGGCTTCATATGGCGCGATCTCATCGGAATTGCCGGAGGGTTCAATTGACAAATATATCGCCTACCTTATGGATGCGCCCGGTGTGCTCCGAGCAGCAAGATTCATGGAATTATATCGCTCCAGGGTCGCTCCAACCACGGCATTAGCTTAAAGACTATACGAGGCAAAGTGACATAGTGATGAAAGTCGTATCGATTGCCGAGATCCATCGCCGCTCTGTAGAAAGCCTCCGACTTGATGCGGACGCACTTGACCTTACATCGGTGGAGGTTGTCGCCGCGACTATCCGTCGGGCTGCAAGCTTCTATTGTCCTTGCCCGATGCGAACCTTGGGAAGTGTGGTGGTGGGAGCACATCGCGGCATCATCGATGATAGCGAAGCGTTCGCTCGCACTGTGGACGATACGATTGAGAGTCTTGTTGCGTACGGAGATCTTCTCGAACTGGAAGAACCAGATTTAGATGATGCGGCTGTCCGGGGCAGGACGCTTCTGTACTGCGCTCCGCCCTGTTGTGTCCCACGGCTGACCGGGAGCCTACTTCTACTGGGAATATCGGCGGATGGAGTGTCGTCCCTGCCGAATGATCTTGAGGCGAGCATCGAATACTCGGGGCATTCTCGCATTCTGCAAACCACAAACGGCGATGATCTTGAGCGGCTGAAGGAACTCGGTTTTCTGGAACTCTCTATGGACGCCTGGCTTCGATCACCCGCCAAAGGGTCTCCGGAACAATTCTTGGTTTCGATCAATGAGCAATTGAGAACCGTCAGTGCCGCCGGAGAGATCGCAGCTTTGCGTATCATAAATCCAGATTCCAATGTTGACTTCTACCGGGGCCGATGGGTTGAGCCGACTAACGAGTGCGGCAAGTTTGTCGGACGAAGGCCCCAGTTGTACGGAGCGGACATCTGGTGCTACGTGGAGTTGAAGGATGGGCAGCCCCTGCAGTTGATTGACTTGCCATTGGCCCGAAGTAAATGGCGAGGCTGTGACGATGCCTGGTTGATTCAGTTGGCACTTGACGCTGTTCGCGGCAACCCCCAAAAATACCTTGTACGCCGCGGCCCTCCCGGGACAACGATAGTTGACTTCTTCTCGCCGCTTCCCATGTGGGCCAAACGGCGACTGGATGCGATGGGTGAAACGGTTCCGCCTATGCGAAGCCTGTTTTCGTATAAATTCAGGGATGACGAACTGGCTGAGGAGGCCGACTTTTTGCAGAAACGGCTTTGGCTGGCACCGGCTTGCTGAGGGCCTAACATTCCAAGACAGGAGTTGAACCGTGGCACTGACGATTGGGGAAACAGTTGAGCAACTTCACGCGGCCCTGCGCGATTATATCGAAGCCACGTATCACATTGGCCACCCATCGCTGGTCGAACAGAGACGGCAGTTACTTCAGCAACCAGGCGTAATCTCTCAACGTCCGTATATTGAGAGTACACCACGGTACAGGATTGGCGAGCCGTTTGAGAATCTTGGCCTGCCAACTCCTGTTCTCGATGTATTCAGCTCGTTGGCAACCGCTTCAGACGGACCGATCTTGATCCACAATCCGCCCTATCACCACCAGGCCAAAGCCATTCAGAAATCCTTGCTGGAAAACCGGAGTCTGGTTATAACAACAGGTACGGGTTCCGGTAAGACGGAGTGTTTTCTTCTTCCGATTCTTGGGAAATTGGCGCAAGAAGCTCATGAACAGGGTCGGGCTTTTGGCAGCATGGCGGCAACCCGCGCGCTTGTCCTTTATCCCATGAACGCTTTGGTAAACGATCAACTTGGGCGACTACGCGTTCTGTTCGGAGATGATCGCATCGTGGACCAGTTTGTTGACTGGTCGGGCCGACCGGCGCGCTTCGCTCGCTACACAAGTCGAACGCTTTATCCGGGTGTCAGGACTGTTGATAAGGATCAGTTGCGGCTGAAAGCCATCGGTGACTTTTATGTACGATATTTAGAACTTGCACAGGGGCCAGATTCCGAGGAGCAACGAGCCGCCAAACGTATCGTGGACCAACTCAAGACTCGTGGTAAATGGCCAGCAAAGCCGGACCTACTGGCTTGGTATGGACGCAAGGGTATGCGTTGGCAGGATACCAAAACTGGAGAGTTTAAGCGTTGTGTGACGCTTGCCAACGATCCAGAACTTCTGACGCGTCACGAGGTTCAAGAAACTCCGCCAGACATACTTGTCACGAACTATTCAATGCTTGAGTACATGCTCATGCGGCCAATAGAACGACCCATCTTTGACCATACCCGAGACTGGCTAGAACAGAATCCCCACGAGCGTCTTCTGTTGGTTCTGGATGAAGCCCATCTCTACCGCGGCGCAGCTGGCGCTGAGGTCGCGCTCTTGATCCGTCGGTTGCGGGCGCGACTCAATATCCCGCAGGATCGACTGCAGGTCATTTGTACTAGCGCCAGCTTCTGTGACCCTGCTTATGCGTCGCAATTCGGTGCTCAATTGACTGGTAAAGACCGCCGCGAATTCGAAACAATCGAGGGTGAACTCGCTCTCAGTGAAGCGGCTGGAAAGGGAAGTTCTCGCGATGCCGCCGTGCTCGCTGATTTGGATCTCGATAGCTTCTATTCCGGTGAAACTGATGAATCGCGCGTGGCGGCGGTTCAGTCCCTGCTTGACTACCGAGCCGTCAATCCCAAAAGTGACCTTCCCTCCACGCTCCATAGTGCCTTGAATGAGTTCCCGCCAATGGGGGAACTCATTAACCTAACCATGAAGGCAGCTGAACCCGTTTCCGAGTTGCACGGCAAGATTTTTCCCGACGCTGAGCCGGAAGCGGCAAACAGGGCAGTTACGGCTCTGGTGGCTATGGGAAGTCTTGCACGAAAGACATCCAACACACCGGGTTTGTTGCCTTGCCGTGTTCACGGTTTCTTTCGAGGTCTAGCGGGACTCTGGGTCTGCATGGACCCCGGATGTAGCGCGTTGCCGGAACACCGCCGCGATGGCCCTTGTGGCAGGCTCTACAGCCAGCCGCGTGATATCTGCACTTGTGGATCTCGGGTGCTCGAACTCTACACCTGCCGCAATTGCGGAGCGGCATATGCCCGCGCATACACTAACAATATTCTTGAACCTGATTTCCTATGGGCGGAGCCCGGTGGCGAGTTTCGCACCCACACCGGTATGTTTGGTGAACTAGAACCTCTGGACATGCTTCTCGATGCGCCAGTGCGCAATGACATCGAGCCAGCCGATTACGACCTGATCACTGGACGGCTAAACCCAGGAGCTTTGGGAACCCGATCTCGTCGAGTGTTCTTACGGGGGGAACGTATTTCAGCAGGAGATGGTGATGTGGACACCGGCCACACCGCGCAACGGGGTGAGTTTGTACCTTGTGCGGTATGCGGTGAATCTGCGGCGTATGGTCGGTCCTCTGTACAAGACCATCAGACCAAAGGCGATGAGCCATTTCAGGCACTCATTAGTAAACAGATTCAGGTACAGCCGCCAAACGCTACGCCTCCAACGCGCCTCGCCCCCCATCGCGGACGAAAAGTCTTAATCTTTTCCGATTCTCGTCAGACGGCTGCACGCCTCGCCCCAAATCTTCAAACCTATTCGACAAGGGATGTCTTACGGCCGCTGATCGTGGTTGGCTTTGATCGCTTGCAGCGGTCGGCCAGTCTCGCTACATTCCTTTCGCTTGAAGATCTTTACCTAGCGGCACTCATTGCTGCCGAACTTCTGGGCGTGAGACTCAGACCCGAACTTAAGGGCGGTGAGAGTTTTCATGCGCGAGATAAAATCGAGGAAAGACTAGGTGCCGGCGCGTTGTTCGATGATAATCGCATGCTTGAACTGTTAATGGAAATGCGCGGTGAAACTCCACCGCAGTTTTTGCTTCGGGGTATGGCATCATGCCTTACCCACCGATACTACAGCTTGGAATCATTCGCGCTTGCATCGATTGTTGAACGCGCCTCGCACCGTGAAGCAATCTCCGATCTGCCCGACATCCCAGAAGTGGCGACGACCCCAGAGCAGAAACTAGCGCTGGCGCGTTTGTGGTTACGAAGCTGGCATCGATCCGGGTTCTGGCTCAGCCGGATGCCATCATCCTGGTGGATGAATGAAGTGAAACCGCACTCCGGCAAATTCGCAACAATAGAGAATTGGCTTGACACCAAAGATGCCCGGAAACTGTTTAACCGCGATTGGCTGGAAGCTCTCCTGCACCGTTTTACGGAACCTATTGCACAGAATAAGTATCGTCTGAAGGGCATTGAGTTGAGTTTGCTTACCGGTGGGGAGTGGTCATACTGCCAACTGTGCCGGACGACACAACGCCCGTTTCCGGGAACTGATCGATGCGTAAATTGCCAGACACAAAACGCGCGCCAAATCGATCCCGCTACCGATCCGGTATTTGGCGCGCGTAAAGGGTATTACCGGTCAAGCACCATGGAATCGTTGCGCGAACCTCCTGATCCGCCGCTAGCACTCATTGCTGCCGAACATACCGCCCAACTAGGCGCGGCTCAGTCAGATGAAGTGTTTTCAAAGGCCGAGGAACATGAACTCCTTTTTCAGGATGTGGAACTGGGTCGTGACGATAAGGGGCAGGAACGCCCGGCAATTGATGTCTTGTCGTGCACCACAACGATGGAGGTCGGTATCGACATCGGGACGTTGTCGGGAGTATCTCTCAGGAACATGCCCCCAGCGCGCGCAAACTATCAGCAACGTGCCGGTCGTGCCGGTCGGCGAGGTAATGCGGTTGCTACTGTCACGGCGTTTGGTAGCGCTGACAGCCATGACGAGCACTACTTCAGTCATCCCGATGAGATGATTCGCGGAGAAGTCCAAGATCCGACGCTGACGCTGAACAACGCGGAGATTACTCACCGCCACGTCACCGCCTACCTCTTGCAGCGCTACCATCAACATAAGCTGCCCAACATCAGACCCGCCGATCAGCCACACCTGTTCGCAGTGCTCGGTTCGGTATCTGACTTCAAGCGAAAGGATACACTACTTAATCGAGATGATTTCGCTTCTTGGATGCGCATTCAGGAGTCCGCCCTCCAGTCAGAGATTGCGGGGTGGCTGCCGCGCGAGCTTGAAGCATCCGATCGCGAGTCTCTTCTGTCCAATTTAATCTCCCGCACACTCTCAGATATTGATGGCGCTATTGGCATCGATTCCACCGATGGCACCGATAGCGAACGCGACGGTGCTGAGGGTACGGAGCGCGAGCCAGCTGAGTCGAATGGCGAAGAACAGCTAGAAGTGCCGGAGGAAACTGGCGAAGAACAGACCGGCAGAGATCCCGGTTCTGAAAACCTCCTTGATCGCTTGCTGTACAAAGGCGTACTGCCGCGTTATGCGTTTCCGACTGATGTTGCAACTTTTTATGTCTTCAATAATGAGCAATCGACGCGCTTCAGGCACGTGTATACGTTTACCCCCTCACAGGGCCTTCCCGTGGCGCTCTCCCAGTATTCTCCCGGCAAGGAAGTATGGATAGCGAGTAAGCTCTGGACAAGTGGGGCGATATACTCGCCCGTCCGATCCGAAATGTACGATGCCTGGGCGCGCCGTCGTCTCTACTATGAGTGCACATTCTGCCGCTACGCATGTACACGAGAACTCAATGACGGCTCGCGCGGGGAATCACTCGATTGTCCTGCCTGTGGTCGGTCAGCAACGCTGGGACCAGCGCGACCTTGGTTGCGTCCGCCCGGATTCGCCCACCCGGTGGAACGTGAAGAGGGTACGACACCTGATGACCAGCCCGCGCGAAGCTATGCAACGCGCGCGAAACTTACAGCCCCCACGCCCGCAGAGCCGGATCGTTGGACCACGCTCAATGACCGGTTGCGTGTCCACCACATGCGCCAGCACCTGCTGGTGACGAACCGAGGGCCGCGACAGGATGGGTACACCTATTGCACGCGATGTGGGCGAATCGAACCTACTGCCTCGGCGTCAGGCACTGTCGGCGCTGCGCACCGTAAGCCGTATCCAGATGACCGCGTACCAACTTGCCCTGGCGGTCGCGCAAGCAGCGGTATAGTCCTGGGAACTGACTTCATCACGGATGTACTGCTGATTTCGCTACGGGTCGCTGACCCGATATCGCTTTCGGCTGGAGTGCTCGCAACTGACGTGGCACTGCGAACTATCAGCGAAGCTCTTTCAAAAGCTGCTTGTCAACGGCTAGGACTAGAGGCACAGGAATTACAGGCCGAGTACCGTCCGGCGTTGACGGAAGCTGGTAGGCTTGGATTTGAAGCCGAGATCTACATGTACGATACGCTTCCAGGCGGAGCCGGGTTCGTGCGGCGAGTGGGCGAGGTGGGACTTCAAGTCTTCAACGACGCACTTCAGATACTTGAGTTCTGTCCGGAGGTCTGTGACCGGTCATGTTACCGCTGTCTGCGCAGTTACAAGAACAAACTTGAGCATGAGTTGCTTGACCGCCAGCTTGGTGCCAGCTTGCTGCGCTATCTCCTGACGGGCACCTACTCGATGTCAGATGTGGGACGCTTAAATGCCTCTACCGACCTGTTGTATGAGGACCTCTCGCGTCAAGCCATAGGCGGTATTAGCGTGAGTCGTTGGCATCAAGTCACTCTTGAGGATGGTTCCCACGTTGCCGTCCCAATATATGTGACTCGTAGCGATGGCACGGCGTTTGCCGTCGGGCTTCACAGCCCACTTACGCCAGATGACCCTCACGACGATGTGCTGCGAGATCTCAAGGAGTATTCATCAGTCTTGCCGGTACTGACAGTTGATGAAATCCTAGTGCGCCGAAATTTGCCGCAAGCCACGCACTTCGTACTCTCACGGATCGTCTGATGCCAGGGCGCAATGTGCCAGACAACATGTGGAGAATTGTTGAACCGTCACACTGGCCCGACCCAGCAGCATGGAATTCCTTTTCGGCCTTGCTAAGGTTGGAGCAGTGTCCGCGACGGTGGGCGCTATCAAACGCAAGCTACCCTGGCTTGTGGGATGGCAAAGGATATCCCCAAAAGCTGCACCTAGCGGCAATCGAGGGAACAATCGTTCATTCTACCGTGGAGGTTTTGATAAAGCACCTAGTCCAGAAAAACTCCGTGACGAGAACGGAGACCGGAATCACGCAAGTATTAAGAGAAATTGGTGGATACACCCGTTTAGTTCAAAGCCAAATCGATGTCGCCCTCAAGCCATTTAACCAAAATCCCCGGACGGTCACACACATAGACCGTATTCGACAACAGTTGATTGCGAAGCTTCCAGAGCTGCGATTTCAAGTGCAGACATTTGTTTCGCAACTGAGTCCAGTGTCAGGCAGACCGAAGCCATACCAGAGTCTTCCTGGTGGCAATCGAGAACACGGCGCACTCCCCATTGGCGCGCACATGGAAGTGACACTTGAGACACCAGAGTTGCGTTGGCGGGGAGTCGTGGATTTACTTGTCCTGTCAGAGTCATCCGCGGAAATCACTGATTTCAAGACGGGGGAAATAAAGAGTGAACATGAATTCCAGATACGAACGTACGCACTGCTGTGGATGAGGGACAAGAAACGTAACCCGCATCAGCGAGTGGTAAGCAGACTTCTTATCTCATACCCGACGCGAAGCGTCGAGGTTCCGGTCCCGACGGATTCGGAACTTGCGTTGCTGGAGGCTGAATTGCGTTCGCGTACGGAAAGTGCGCAAAGTGAATGTGTCCGGCGACCTCCGAGGGCGAGACCTGATGAAGACGCCTGCAAGTGGTGCGAGGTGCGGCACCTGTGTGGCGAGTACTGGGAGGCATTGCGAGACTGGTTCCCTACCACTCATGCTCCGGACCAGGTACGACACGACATTCAACTGCGCCTGACAAGTAGATCAGCACTTACTTCTTGGACGGCGATTGTGGAGGAGTCATCGAGTCTTGAGCGAGAAGCACTAGTCACAGTTCGATTTCCCCTGGACGATTATCACGAGTTTCAAGAAGGTCAATCCTTGCGATTGCTGGATGTACACATTTCTTATGTCCAGGGAGTAGATACGACTGACATCCCGGCGATCAGCGTCGGCGTTTCGAGTGAAACTTTCGTTTATGGAGATGGGCCATAGAGGCTGAACTCAGGCTCGATAATGAGGCAAAAATTAAAAGACCCCATTGTAATCAGGTTTTGATACGGATGGGGTCTGTTCGCCGATTGCGATCCTATTATCGGCGCTCGGGGAAGTCCACGTAGTATTCCCGTTCCAGGACTTCCGGGAACTCCTCGCGGAGCGCGTCCACGTCCAGTTCCGGACGGTGACAGTCGAACGTCGTGCCGTCATCAAGGTTCAACACGATTCCAATGGTGTGGATGTCGTTTGAATAATCGACGCCGACAATCCTACGTCCGACTAGCGAAGTACGGATTCCCTCCAAATGTGCAGTGCCTTCCGGCGAACGCATGAACCGTTCAAGGTCACTCATGTCACTGGCGTCACCCATTACGCGGCCCCCGGTCAGACGGCCAGCGCCAGAATTTGCGACGCCCGCATGTCAGCCTGCGTCCGGTCACCGGCGAATTCGATGCGCTGCGACAGGCGCGTGAGCGCATCGACCACCGCAAAGATGGTGAACGCGCCCTGGGACTTGGCGACCCGAATGGCCTCTTCCGCCAGGCTGCGGTTGATGCCATACTGCCCCAAGAGTTTCAGGGCGTCCTCATCTTCGGTCCCGAAGCGTTCGCGCATGGCGTTGCGGATGACTTTGACGAAACTGTCACGTCGTTCGTCACGTTTCTTGGTCAGGTCGTGCAGGATGCGCCGGATGTTGTCGAGGGCCTCGTGGACGTTGGTGGTGTGTTTGCGCGTGAAGTCCACGACTTCCACGGCATCCCAGACAATATGGTTCTGGCAGACTGCCTGAAACCAAAACGTCTGCACGCCCACGGTGCGCCGTCCGACTTCGGAATTCCAGAGAAAGAATCCCGGTGCGAACGACTGGCCGTCAATTTCCGCCCAGCCGGTCGGGTCGATGAGGAAGGCGAACATGTCCTGCTCGCCGCAGTACAGGCCCGTACCGCCACCCATCGCTTCCTGCGCGCCCTCAAAATCCGTCGTGAATTCCAGAGCGAGCGCCAGCACGTCGGCGTTGAAGAGCCGGGTGTAGCTGACGCCATGGACGGACCGGACCTGATGGTCCAGGGTGAAGACCTGCAAGGGCTTGGTGCCGCGCGGCAGGGTTTCCTCGAACACGAGGCTGGCGGTACGTCCGGTCAACTGGTTGACCGTGTCCTTGCTGACGTTGGCGAGCTTGCACAGTTGCGAGAAGCTCCAGTCCGTCATCTCGAAGGGTTCGTCGTTGGCCACCAATGTCAGGTGACCGTTCTCGGGTTCGGTGCGCACGTCCACGGGCGCGTACCACCGGGTCAGCGATTCCTGCTTCTCCTGGTGACAGTGCTCCCAGAGTTGCGACAGCGTGTTGAAACGCTCGTCAGGATTGCGTCGAAAGAGCTGTTCGTGTGCTTGGGTAAGGTGCGTCATGGTTTGATCCTTTCCGTGTCCTACGTTGCGGTTTTTTGGGGGACACACCATCGGTCCCTCCGTATCAATGACGCGGGCCAGGCGTCACCGCTACGCAGGAACCGAACGGATCGAACGAGGTGATATGGTTATTGGTCTTTGAGCGCCAACAGTCCGACCGCGACCGCGTCGAACATGTTGGAGTGATGAAGACTCTTCCAGCCCCGGTCGCGTAATAGGTACGCCTTGAGTTCGGGGTAGCGGTACACGACCATCTGGGCGACCTGCTGCTTGGTGGCCCAGCCGTATCCGGTAACGGACTTTTTCACAGTGCTTGGCGCGTAGGCCAGGATCTTCAGATTCGCCCGGCGGCCGAGATAGAGGATCTGCCGGTAGTACAGGTTGAGCAACACCGTGCGCGGGGTACGTTTGGAAAACACCGCCCGCTCGACGGCCAGCACGTTGGGCTTGAGCGTCGTGATCAGTCCGAGCACGGCCTCACGGGCTTCGCGGAGGTTTTCCCTAGGTGGACGATCTTTGGCGAAGACCTTAACGCCGTGGTAAAGGAGCTTGCCGTCTTGAAGCAGCGCGTAGCCGGTCTTTCTGGTACCGGGGTCGAGGGCCAGAATCCGGTGGGTTGTCTTGGGCATAGTGATGTGGGTTATGAATCAAAGGGAAAATCAATGGAGTTGCCGCCATGCACGTGCGTTATCATGAACGCGGCGGCGTCAAAGATGCTGAACCGATAGTCCTCGCTCATCCAGGGCTTGCGCAACGGTGGCAGGTGCCGCATGAGCGCCGGAAAGCGGAGTGTCACCGCGGCTGCGATCTGGACCTTCGTATTCGCGCCGTCCTGGGCAAACGCTGTTTTGACAGCAGTGGCCGACACCGTATGTACGTTGATGTCGAGTGTCTTCGCCAGTTTGCAGACGGCGCGGGTCAGCCGGACGGCTCGACCGCGCCGGCGACAGCCCGGAGCGTCCATGTCTTCGGCGACGAGGGCATGCGGGGCGTGGAGGCGAATCAGCGTCCTCACGTGTGCCAGTTCCGGGTCGTCGGGCTTGTCTCCTGGGCGCACTCGTTTGACGCCCCAGTCGATGAGACGATGAGGTCTTTCGAGTACGACAAAGCCAACCCCCCGGTTGCATAGATCAATTGCAAGGATGCGAGTGAAGTGGTTACCGGTGTGGATCATAGATTGAGTTAGAATTCATCGGGGCCTTCCCTGCGAGACTATCCAGGAAGGCCCGTTTCACCGGTGAATGGCGATTACTTTGTAGACCCTCCATGAATATGAGCAGCTTCTTGGCTTGAGCTGCGGATGCGCCCTCAGCCTCCGCGAACAGGCCCGCAAACAATTCACGGACCGGCATATCGAGAATGGCTTCAAGCGCCAGGGCGGTAGGAAGTGTCGGCGTGCGGCGAAAATGCTCGTACCGCGTGACGTTGCTCGCCGTCTCGGCTCCAAGCAGAAACGCCAGTTCCTTTTGCGACAACCCAAGCGCCTTGCGCGCGCCCCGCAGGTAGTTCGGCAAACGGTCTGGTATCACAAGGCGTACGCGTTTAATAGTTACTGCTTCAATTTTACGATGAAGCCAATCCCCGCAGAAGGCATACAAAGTTGCCGGAGGCGGCAAGTCGGTGTTTACGAGCGCAGGCCTCGACACTATTCGTTTCGAGTTGCCTTGCCCGGCATGTGTGACTACCTCCCTCACAACACCCATTTTTTGCATGATGGAAGTATGAAGACGCCGCCAACACAAAATGCCGAAATCGCTCTGCGAATCCGTGAGGCATACCCCGATTTCTCCGATGAGCGATTGTTGGAAGTACAACAGACGCTCATTGAATACGCGTCCATCATCCTCCGGCTGATGGATCACCTGGAGCACAATCCTGACGCTTATACACAGTATGAGGCTTTACAGAAAGCCCATCCCGATCTACGATCTGATCCGTGGGAATTTGATCTCAATTAAGCCAAAAAACATATGAAAAGATTCTATGGGTATGTTCGCGTATCCACCGTGCGCCAGGGCGAGCGCGGTGTTTCCCTTCAAGAACAGCGCGAAGCCATCCTGCGGTACGGCAAGATTCACGGTATCGAAATTACCGAGTGGTTTGAGGAACGGGAAACCGCCGCCAAGAGTGGACGGCCCCAATTCAGCCGTATGCTGAAACTCCTGAAACAACGCAAAGCTGATGGCTTGGTCATTCACAAGATTGATCGCTCCGCGCGGAATTTACGCGACTGGGCCAACCTCGGCGAACTTCTGGACGACGGCGTTGACGTGCGGTTTGTCAGCGAGAGCCTGGACATGCAGTCCAGGGGAGGCCGCCTATCCGCAGACATTCAGGCGGTCGTGGCTGCGGACTACATCCGAAACTTGAAAGAAGAGGTCCGCAAGGGCTTCCAGGGGCGGCTACGGCAGGGACTCTATCCGATGAAGGCCCCTATCGGCTACGTGGACAACGGCGGCGGCCAGCCAAAAACACCCCATCCGGTGATGGGGCCTTTAGTGCGTGCCGCCTTTGAACGGTACGCCACGGGTCAGTACAACTTGGATACGCTGGTTGAAGAAATGTATCAACGGGGTTTGCGAACAAGGAAGGGAAAGAAGGTTTCACGAAACGGCATGTCCACACTACTCAACAACCCATTCTATTTGGGGCTGATTCGTATCAAGAAAACCGGTGAGACCTTTACCGGTGTCCACGAGCCGCTGATTTCCAAGGCGCTCTTTGACCGCGTGCAAGACATTCTTCACGGCAAAGCGGTGAAGAAAGCCAAACGCCACGAGTTCTTGTTCCGCCGTCTCCTGGTCTGCGCAAGTTGCGGCCATCGTTTGATCGGCGAACGCCAGAAAGGACACGCCTACTATCGCTGTCACACCAAAAACTGCCCCACGCATTGCGCCCGCGAAGAACAGGTGGAATCAAGGCTCGAAGCAGCCCTGTTGCCTTTACGGTTTTCCCGTCAAGAGTTGCGTGCACTCCTTGCCATCGCCCGCGAGATGAAACAAGACTGGCTCAGCCATCGCGAGGCGCACGTCCAAACTCTGCACATGCAGCGTGTGGCGCTCACGGAGAAACTCGCTCGACTGATGGACGTCTTTTCCGAGGGTGGATTCGACAAGACGCTTTTCGATGAACGCAAAGAAGCGCTCCTTGCGGAACGCCTCGATATTGATACACGAATACACGAATTGGAAGACGGATCACAGGACGGCGGGCCAGCTAAGCTCCAACTTTTCCTCGAACTGGCGGGAAGCGCTTATTTAAGCTACAAATCCGCGCCGACGCCGCTGAAACGGGAAATTGTCGAGAACGTAACCTCGAACCGGCTCGTCAACGGAAAAAACGTGTTGATTGAGCTAAAATCTCCCTACTCCGAACTGGCCACACGGCCAAAATATTCGCTTGGTCGCCATGGTCTAGCATCATATCGAACAGCAGTCAAAGAGTTTCTCACCAAGCTCACCGACCAGATCATCTACTTGGATCTGCCTCAATTAGATAGTACTGAGTGTACAACCAATCGGGCTTTGGGTCAAGAAACGAAGGGTTGCCGGAAGGGGCAACTTTTGGTGTCTTTGCCATCTCGGCCAGATGCTTAATGATGGAATTAAGGACTAATCAATTACTCTACACCCATGTCATCATATTTCGCTTACGTTCGAGTTTCCACCGCGCGCCAGGGCGAACACGGCGTCTCTCTGGAGGAACAACGCGCCGCTATCTCCGACTACGCCCAAAAGCATGATCTCCAGATCGTCCGGTGGTTTGAGGAACGCTTGACTGCGGCCAAACGCGGCCGCCCGATCTTCAATCAAATGGTCAAACTGATTCGTCAAGGTGACGCCAACGGTCTAGTGATCCACGCCATCGACCGAGGCGTTCGTAATCTTTGGGATTGGGCCAGCCTGGGGGAACTGCTTGACGAAGGCAAGGACGTTCGGTTTGTTCGCGACAGCGTTGATCTTCAGGGTCGGGGTGGACGCCTAGCCGCCGACATCCAAGCCGTGGTTGCCGCCGACTACGTGCGCAATCTCAAAGAAGAAACCCTCAAAGGTTTCTACGGTCGCCTGAAACAGGGCTACTATCCGCTCAAAGCTCCTTTGGGGTATCTCGACCACGGTTCTGGCCAACTCAAAACCATCTGTCCCGTCAAAGGGCCGTTAGTCAGGCAAGCCTTTGAACGCTACGCCAGCGGCAAGTTCACCCTGGGGACGCTGGCCGAGGAACTCTATTATCTGGGTTTGCGTAACGGCTGGGGATCGAAGTTCTCCGATAACGGCCTATCGGCCATCCTGAACAATCCGTTTTATGTCGGGCTGATTCGGATTCGCAAGACCAACGAGATGTTTACGGGCGCCCACGAAGCGCTGGTGTCAAAATCGTTGTACGACCGCGTCCAAAGTGTGCTGCATGGCCGAACCCAAAAGCGGGTGCGCAAACACGACTTCCTCTACCGGGGCCTGCTCAAGTGTTCCGAGTGTGAGCGGTATCTGGTTGGAGAACGGCAACGGGGACACGTCTACTACCGCTGCCACCAGAAGCACGAATCGCCGTGCTGCTTTACCGAAACCCAGGTCACCGAATCCATTCAACGCCTGTTGGGCTCGTTGAAACCAACCGACATCGCGACGCTGTCGGCTACTGAGGATTTTGAGAATCACCAAACCGTCCAGCCTGACCGCGCCGCACTGGAAGCCCAACTGGACAAGGTCACTCGTCGGCTCGGACGGTTGGCAGAAATTTTTCACGAAGGCTCGATTGACGCGGACCTGTACCGGTCACGCCAGCATGCCTATCTGCTCGAAAAAGTCGGCCTGGAAGAGCGCCTTAAACGTCTGGTATCGCAGGATGCGCGTCAGACCACGGCTCGAAATAATCTCTTGACCCGTGCCAAGGACTTTGCCGCCTTGTCGCGCTCAGAGCAGCGGGAAGTTGCCCGCATCTTGCTTTCCGCCTACGGAACTGCCAGCTTAGCTCATGGCTTCTCAAAAACCACCGGCATGACAGCCGTGCGCGTCAATCTAGAAGCCGCTTGAAAGATACCGAGCAAGACTCCCGATTCCGCAGCCGAGCCACTGTTCGTAGCAATCCGGCGAGGCGGTAGGGATTGAGGCGGCTGGTTTTGTGCCGCCCCTGTTCTTCGAGCAATTGTTTCGCGCGTTGGCGAACCAAGGTAGCACGCTCTTCGTAGAGTCCGGCAAACAACTCCTCAACCGGCACACCAAGTGCGGCGGCCAGAGTCAAAGCGTTTGGCAATGAAGGTACTCGATGAAACCTTTCGTAACGGGAAATCGCGCTTCCCGACTTGTAGCCAAGCAAGGTTGCCAGGTCCTGGCAAGTCAACGCCAACGCTTTGCGAGTACCGATAATGTAGTTGGGGAGTCGGTTCATACGATTCAAGAAAGATGAGTTAGAAAACGGACCGCCCCGGCAGCTAGATAAAGGCGGCATCGAATGTGGTCAGCGTATCAAAGCTAATTACGTTGTCAAGGTTTGGACCAATGGATGATCGGGGCACTGTTTCACGCGCCAACCCGATCTTAGCCAGGCGGCCCCAAGCCACCCTCGCCGTTCGGCTTCAACTGCCGACAACCAACACGCTTGCCACAAAATCTCCACAGCCACACCTTCACAGCCCTGACGATTTGTGCTATTTTGAAGACACTAATTTTAACCATATGACCCTGACGCAAAAACAACTTGATTCCGCCCTTAAACGGGCCACGGCCCATTTGGCCACGCGCCGGGATGTTGAGTCTCTTGAATCCGGTATGACCCGGACGGTCAACAAAGCCTTTCAGAATCATGAGGATCGGATCAACGACCGCCTGGCCAGGATGGACCAGAAGCTCGATACAATCAGCGCTACAGTGACCAATACCTACAACGTGGTCACCAAGTGGCCGGCACCATCCGCCATCGACGACCTCTTCAAACGCGTCCAGCGAATCGAACAGGAGCTCAAGCTCAAACCGCTTTCGAAGTCGGCCTAGCGGCAGAGTAAGGTTTTTGATCCCGATGATGGCAATTGCCAACTGGGTTGACTGCTGTATGAATAAATTTACGAAGGACAACCTAATCGAATCCTTGTATGCCATCATCGCCTGGCTGGTGATCATGGGAATTGGATTCGCCATTACTTTCCTTTTCAGCAACAACGAGGATTGCCGGACTATCGAAACTGGCCAATTCGCCGGTATGAATGAATGCGACGTTGAGCAGTGCATCGGTCCCGCCTGTTGGTGAGTTTAGGTCACTGGGTCGGCGACTTAATATACTTGATGCGTATCCATATCTATCAAACAACAAGAAAACCGCTCGACTGAGCGGATTTTTTTCTGACTTGTTGTTCGAACTATCTTATGTTTGGTCGGGCATATCGGGACAAGATTCGAACTTTTCTAGAAGAACTGAACCGACTTTTATATGAAGTTCCAACATTCAGTCCTGGTCGAAAGACCGATACACAAAGCATGCAGTAACCATTATGCATCAATAATATGATCTCGTAAAGACGCTGAATTCTGCCGGTTGATGCCACTCAGGCGGGAAGAAGAATCGCTATTCGCGCTTCAGGTTCTTCGGCCAAAGAACGCGAATGGGCTTACCTTCGGATTGTGCGAATGCAACAATGTCCGCCGTACCACCCTTGCCACCACTCTTACCGTCCCAAACAGCAATCAGTAAGTCAGACATTCTGACCAATTCGTGGCCAGCCTCTAAAAAAGCGACCTCAGATGGCTCGCTGTAGTCAAGCTCAATCACGCTGGAAGCCTTGTGCAAAAGCCCGTGATATCGATTTAGGTCGGCTTCAGCTTCAAACGTTGCCTCATAGCCTTGGCATGGAATCAATGCGGTCAGTTGTCCCTGATGCTGTAAGACGGACTCCGCGAAAAGCTGATCGGCACCGACCGCCAAGGACGATATTCCCGTCACCGGTTTGTCAAACTCATTGAGCACTCGGTCAATCATGCTTCGGACGGTGTCGAGTGAGTACGGGGGCAAATTCTGGTGCCCAGTGATGCCAATCTTTGTCATAGCCTTTTCTGATTAGCTAACCGCCAGTAGTGGCGGCCCAGGAGTGTTAAACGGCACGCCTTACTCTCGACGGCGGCATAGTACATGTGGTCCGCACCAATAGGTTCTACCAGTTTTGCGGCCCGGCATTTCTGCAAAATGCCAAAGACCTTTTCGTGTTCCGGATGGGGCGGCTGAGCGTCGGGTTCGTAAGACGGGTCGAGTGGTAACTCCGTGGTTTCGCTACTGAACACACTGGGAAGCTTCCGCAGATCCTCAAGCGGCACGGCGCTATCACAGGATCTCAACACGTTTAGCCTATCAAGATTTGCTTTGAATGTGGGACGCTGATCCCAAGGGCCAAATGATTCAGATAAGTAAGCGTAGACGCCAGCCACCGTTACTTTACCGAGAACATCCGCTGCACCACCCTCAAGAGCGCCGCAGAAATACTTCGAGAATAATCCACGCCCATCGGCCGTTTCAGCAGCGGTCTGGTCGCCGCGACTGGCCGTAAGTATTGATACTCCGCCTCGCAAGGCGGCAATGTCTGTACCAAGCTGCGGCAAAGAACCCGCAGACCCGGAAAAGCAACAATCGAGGATGACGATCACTTCTGGCACTTGGGAATTCTGGGCCTTTCCCATTAGGTGGGAGAAGGTGACGCCAAGGTCTTGGTTGCAGCCGTCTTGGGTCACTAAGACCACGTCGTGGTTGGCGCTGTCACCATGTCCGGCGAAGTAGAAGAGCGCCACGTCCGCACCTGGTTTTAGTAGCTCGTCAATCGCTCCGAGAACTGTCCGGCGGTCAACTCTGTCGTTGTTGCTCGTCAGCAAGCGGCAATCGAAGTTCGGAGAACCATTTTCGTTGCGACCGAGGAGGGGCTCAATTGCCGTAGCGTCATTGACACAGCCCGACAAGGCCGCGACGGCGTCGTAATTGTCGATACCAATCAGTAATGCACGCTTCATAGTTACAGGCTGTCGATGAAATTCTCAATCGCGTTCCAGGTCCACTTCACGACCCGGATTCCGCTTACCGTCGTATTATCATCGCTATAAGCCCAAATGCCCAAGATCCGCTTCTTTTCCTCCTTCGCGCAGTCTATTTCCCAAAGCTCACCAGAAGATTTGAGTGTGTTCTTGCTTACGAGAGCGATCACCCCGTCAGACCTTCGGATGCGAGTTCGCACGCGCTCTTTCCAGTCACGGTCATAAGGTTCCTTTACGGACATGTCCACATACTCAAACGGGGAGGCTGTGTTTAGCGACTGACCTTTAAGCAGATCTCGTTGTCGCTGGTCTTCAATCGCAAACGCGACGAAAATGGTCTTTTTGTCGGCCATAGTTTTCCCTTTCCGCAGGAAGAACTCAATATCTTCCCATGTTATTCTGTTTGTTAGTTAGCCACGCTTTCGACGATTATATGGTGCCTGATTCGTGGGCTGGAGACTTATTTTTTCTTGACTTGCTCTTGTCGAAACCGCAGCGGGTGTTCGTCCCAGCTTCAGCGAAATGATCCGCGTAGGGGTGTTTTGCTGTGCCAGTTGGGCAAGCCGTTCAACATCATTCGCTGTCCACGCTTTGCCAGAGTTACGGTTGTATCTTGGCATTTTACGTCTCCTCGTCTTCAGTCAACAAGATACTGTCTGCCCTGTTTGATCACTTTGGTGACCACGCCCTGAACCGCGAAGTCTCGCGCCAGCATGATGGGCTGGTGCGACGGGTTGTCTGACTCCGGTTTCAAAACAGTATAATCCGGTCCCTTCGACAGTCGTTTCACCGTGGTCTCACCATCGACCTCGGCAACCACAATCTCGCCGTCTCCGGCTACATTTTGCTGTCGAACGAGAATAAGGTCACCTTCCTCGATTAGTTGGTTTTCGACGCGCGCCCGGTTCATAGAGTCGCCATGGACGCGCAGCAGGAAATGTTGCTGATTCTTGGGGCGCAGCAGTTCCTCGGGTAGGCGAACCCACGCTTCGATGTGTTCCTCCGCCAGATTCAAGCCGCTGGCGCTGACCAAACCAACGAGGGGAATGGCCTGCGTACCCTGACGGACTGCGGAGACCTTGCGTAAGCGTATGCCCCTTGCCCCTGACCAGCGTTCAATTCGACCTTCCTGTTCCAGGGCCTGCAAATAGCGGTGTACGGTCCTCGTGGAGCCGACACCGAGAGCCAAACGAAACTCTTCCATCGTCGGCGGACGACCGTTCTTGACGATCCACTCGTGAAGGCGCTCGAAAACTGCATTGGTTGTAAACTGGCTTTTTCGTCCCATAGTGTCATGGTACAATTCCGTCCAACATTATGTCAAGTGCGTTTACTTTCATGTGATGAGACGTGTGGTTATTGAATCTGACAGCTGACTTTCGCTTATACCAATTCTTTGCTACACTGTACTATGGTAGGTTCTGTCAAGAGGCTTTGTGCCGGATGGCCCGGCAAATGGACGTTTTCGCCCGGCAAGGAACTACCCTAACAGTCTGTCGGACTTTGTTTGTAAGTCCAATCGTAGCAACGGTGCTCGATTTTAGATCGCCCGGCTATGACCGTTGATATATAACGACTTATACATGTGTGCGATGGCAAGTCCGACAGACTGCTAATCTAGTGGCCAACGGCCACAAGACCTATTGACACCTTATCCATAACGCAGACCAAGCCATGATCGCTGGTTACTACCGCCTTCACGATATCGTGGAGAGAATTGACCGAAATAAGACAACGATTATCCGCTGGGAGGATGAAGGACTGATTCCGAAAGCGCCCCGCGACAGCCGCGGCTGGCGTTGTTATACCAAGGAATTGGTGGACGAGATCGTTCGGTTAGTGCGGGAATCAGATTACTTTACCGCGTATCAAGACCGCCTCGCTGATCGTCCCGGACCCGGCGGACGAACCGACAAGCCAGCTTTGTAGGCACACTGGCCTATTCTTCACTTTCTCCTCCCTTACGACTAATCAATGCCTTTCAAGCACCGTCAACCAACCTCATTACATCCATGGCATCCCGCCAAGCTCTTTTTGCTTACCAATGCTTCCCGGACCGTCGCTGCCTGGGTCGGATTGACAGTCGTACTTATTCTTACGCTGGCCGCGACCCTCGTTATCGGAGGTCTGGTGCTGGTGCCGCCGCACCTCTACGCCGCCCAACCGGGCATCAACCGGCAACTGAATTACCAGGGCAAGCTCACTGACAGCAATGGCAACCAGGCGGGAAATGGAAGCTACGCCTTTCGTTTCAGGCTATATGACGCTCCTACGGGCGGGAACCTTCTGTGGACGGAACGCTGGACCTCAACGTCAACTCAGGTCACCACGGTCAACGGCGTCTTCTCGGTCACTCTGGGGGCAATCGAATCGCTTTCCGGGGTTAACTTCGATTCTGACAGTATCTACCTCCAGATCCACCTCGACGCCGATGGCAACGGCACGTGGGAAGAGGAGTTTGCGACCCGGAAGCGCCTCACATCTGCACCCTACGCATTCAACGCCGATACCATCGACGGATTCCATGCCACATCTACGGCGGCCGTCGCCAATCATTTGTTAGCGCTGGACAGCTTAGGGAATCTGAACGTCTATGACCGGGGTGTGAGTTCCACCCGCGCCACGAGCACTTGGCTGTATGTGCCCGGTCAAGCGACTATCAACGAGGGCAGAGTCGCGAACCTGAACGCGACCACCACGAACGTCGGTATGCTGACCGTCTATCAGGGATCAGCCTTAGATGGGCTGACTATCGCTTCTGATCTGCGGGTGGGCACTCTAAATGCCACAACCACCAACATTGGTGCCTTGACGGTGTTCAACGGTTCGACCTTGGACGGTTTAACGACTATCTCAGATCTGCGCGTGGCGACCCTGAACGCCAGCACCACCGCGAACTTCGCCTCGGCGTCTTTATACGGCGATTTGTCTGTAAACGGCACCTCACTTTTCAACGGTTTGGTTTCGGGAACCGGGTTCACCACGGCATTCGACAACCGTATCGCCTCGGTCTGGCGCGGCCAGGCCAACGGCTTGGCGTCACTTGGCGCTGACGGCAAAGTGCTCGATTCGCAACTCAGTCCTCTCGCCATCACCGATACGTTCGTGGTTGCTTCGGAAGCTGCCATGCTCGCTCTCTCTGGGGCCACCATAGGTGATGTCGCAATCCGTACCGACCTCAGCCGATCCTATATCTTGCGCGAGGCCGATCCTTCCGTCCTCGGTAACTGGGCGGAACTCTTGTCACCAACCGATAGCGTCAGTTCCGTCAACGGACAGCGCGGCGCGGTTACCCTTTCAACCGACGACATCACCGAAGGCTTGACCAACTTCTATTTCACTGATGTCCGCTTTGACGATCGCATCGCGTCTACCTGGCGCGGCCAAGCCAACGGCTTGGCATCACTTGGCGCAGACGGAAAAATCCCAACGTCGCAATTGGGTTCATTGCCAATTACCAACACCTATGTGGTTTCTTCCGAAGGCGGGATGCTCGCCTTAGCAGCAAGTACCGGCGACATCGCGGTAAGAACCGATGAGAACAAGACCTACGTCCTGCAGGGAGACGACCCTACCCATAGCGACGATTGGGTCGAGCTCTTGGCCGCTGCCTCCGTCACTTCGGTTAACGGCCAAACCGGGGCCGTTACCCTGACCACTACGGACATTCTCGAAGGAAGCGCCTTCTATTGGACCCAAGAGCGCTTCGATACCGCCCTTGCGAGCGCGACAACTTGGACCGGCGACCTGTTCGTGAGTACCGGCAATGTCGGGATTAACATCAGCAATCCGAGTGAAGCCCTGGAAGTGGTCGGGAACGCTTCAACCACCGGTCACGTGTTTGTCGGCGGCAACCTGCACGTTGGCTACTCGAACGGCAATGACAGCGATGCCATCTACTTTCGTCAGGGCTTAGAAAGTCTGATCTGGAACACCACCAATAACCGATTTGAATTGTCCAACGATAGCTATATTTCCGGTAACGCCACTACCTCCGGCCATTTTGTAGCGAACGACACCTTGTACGTGAGGGACAACAGTGTGGGTGTGGCCACTACTACTTGGTCCGGCGATTACGCCATGGTGGTCCAAGGCGCTTTGTACGTTGATCACCTTTACACCAGCGGTGAATCGATCTATATGAACGGTCAAAAGATCCTGGAGAATCAGGACAATGACATCGTCTTCTCGGCCGATGCGAACCAAAACCTCAAGATCCAAACTTCCGGCAGCGGAGACATCACCCTTGAAACGGTTTCAAGTAGCGCCAATGTGCAGCTATCCACCCTGGGGGCGGTGTCCAACATTCAGTTGTCAACCGTGGGTGCGGGCTCTGTCATTCAGATGAGTTCCGCCGACACCATTACGCTGGTTGCCCCGACTATCAATCTGAACGGCACCGTCAACCTTTCTCTCTCCGCGAGTCAGGTAACCAGCGGTACCCTGGCCGTGGAGAGAGGCGGCACCGGCCTGAGCAGCACTCCCACTTATGGCCAGGTGCTCGCCGGTAATGCCAGCGGGGGTTATGATCTGCTGGCGACCTCCACGCTCAAAGTGGCCCTTTCCGATACCACCGGCACACTGGCTGTTGACCGCGGCGGCACGGGCAAGACTTCCTTTTCCGCCAATCAGATTTTATACGGGGCGGATTTCAGCCAGAGTGCGAATTTGACGTTTAATGGGACGACACTCGGGGTGACTGGCGATGTGACGGCGAGTGGCAATGTCACCGTGTCGGGAGTTTCCGGCGGAGCGTTGATTCTATCTAATGGATTAGCCGCAGCCCCCGTCAATAATGCGACTCCCTATATTTACAGGTCAGGAACAAATACCGGCAGCTATCCTTTTAATAATTTTGGTCATCTGGTTTACCAGCCAAGAACGACGGGGGCGTTTGACCATGTTTTCATGGGAAGACAAGATGATTCAAATACGGTTCCAAGAATGGTTATTCAGGCCGAGGGCAATGTCGGTATTGGAACGACTGCGCCGGCAAACGCCAAATTACATCTTTCTGGAACTGGCAGTTATGATGGAACTTTGCGTTTAACCGCAAGTGGCGTTACGGGTGGGACGGACGCATTTATTGTCGCCAGCCAAAACTGGTCAATGGGCGGAAATAAAATGGGATTTGGCATCGGCGCGCCGGGCTCTAGTAATGTAAAAATGACTATTGACGGAGCGACGGGGAATGTCGGGATTGGAGTACTAAGTCCTAGCGCCAGCTTGGATGTTGAATCAACCAATATTAATCTGGCGGAATTTCGTGGCAGTACTCAGGCTTCGCATCGTCTTATAGTTTCCGCCACAACAGGTAATGACGCGCAGATCTCCTTTCAAGAAGACACGGGAACTCGATGGACAATAGGCAATGACGGTAGTGATGGTGATAAGTTCAAAATAGCACCTGCTCTCGCGGGACCTTTTGCAGGAACGGAAGTGCTGACGATTACATCGGATGGTAATGTCGGTATTGGAACGACAGCACCCAATTACAAAATAGATGTGTGGGATACATTAGCGAATGTACCCACGATTGCTGTTGGGACTACGGCCGATGTTAGCGTGCTATTAGATGATGTTCTTGGTCAATATCTCTTCACGGCAGATGATGATTCAGCGGGTTCTCCAAGGCAGGTCTCCGGAGCTATAAGAAGCATTGCGTATGGCAGTGGTGATCCGCCTGTCAGATGGAATGGTGGTGCTCAAAGTGAGATGGCCGGTCTAGCCTTCTATTACCTCTACGCGCGAAACGATCTTCGGGAGGCACTACGCATTGACAACCGCGGTAACCTTGGCATAGGGACGACGACACCACAATTCCTCTTGTCTGTTGCTGATGCGACTCCACTGGCAAATGAAGTATTGCTGGGCGTTTCTACCGGCGCGGGTGACGTATTCACGGTTGATGAAGATGGTGATGTCGTGGTTACCGGGACCATCAGCACGGGACGAAATCAACAACTCCTGTTCAGGACGACCAGTGGTCAGTGGGGACAGATTCATGCCGAGAACAGCAGGTTGTACCTGGGAGACGCATCAGACGATTCTCAAATTGTGACGATTGACGGTTCTGTGGTCGGTGGGCGGGTTGGCATCGGGACGGCGAGCCCGAGTGCCAAATTAACTGTCGGCGCGACAAGCGATGCGTCGGATAACGTCGCGCGGGTGTTGGCCGGAGACCTGTACAACGCGGGGTTTGAAGCCTATGGCGCAAGCCAGGGTACCGGGTACTTATTCGTGGGGCAAAGTTCCACGTATGGCGGAGGCGTTTTCTACAACGGCGACGGCAATCCTGCGTTTGCCACCGGCGAGGCTGCAGACCAAATCTCGTTCTACCGGATGACCAATTCCGCAAAAGAGGTTGTATTTAGCTATCCGCATAACAGCAATAATGTTACTTTTCGCGGCAATATTGATGTCGCGACCCAGATCCTGGGAAACGCTTCGGATAGCGTCTCTGCCCCGTCTTATTCCTGGACGGGCGATACCAACGTTGGCATATTCCGACCCGCGACCGATGTCTTGGCAGTCACGACTGCCGGCGTGGAAAGGATGAGGGTAGGTTCAAATGGTTATGTCGGTATCGGCGATACGTCGCCAGTATCGCTGTTAACCGTTGGGAATGGCGACAAATTTCAAGTGGACACCAACGGGAATATTGTCAAAATCAACAATATTACTTACTCCTGGCCAGGCTCTCAGGGATCAAGCGGCCAAGTCCTGACCAATAATGGTTCGGGCACTTTGAGTTGGTCGACGGTCAGCGGTGGTTCAGGCGGCGGCTGGGTGGATGACGGCACAACTGTGCGCCTTGAGACGGCGAGCGACAGTGTGGCCATAGGCACAGCGACGGCAGTAGCGGGCGCGAAACTTACTGTTAGCGGCAATGCAGCGTTTGCCGCCGGGGCTAATCGCGAACTCATCGTGGCTGCCGAATCTTCATCTGCTGGCCGCAATTTGACGATCGCCGCAGGCAACACCACCGACGGCATGTCGGGTTACCAGGGAGGCCATCTATACCTGATATCGGGAGCGAACACTTCGGGATTCAGTGGGTCGAGCGGGAACATATATATTCGCTCTGCTCGTAGCACTGTGATGGGTAGTGGCTTGTATCAAAATGTGCTTCTGGCTTATGATGACGCCAACAGCGTCGTGGCTGGTAAGGTCGGCATCGGTACGAATTCCCCAAGTACCTTGTTTCACGTCGCCGGTGATTCGACGCTTGCGGGGAGTGTGGCAGGCGTTACCAGCTTGACTCTTACCACTGGGGCTGATGGCATCATTTCAGGTGGCGGGCTCAGCAATTCACTCATTCTTCGAGGCGGGACTAGCGGCGGGACCTACATTTCTGGTGGCTTAATGGGCGGCAACACGATCCTGGCCTACAACAAAGGTGTCGGGGCGGCCGGAAATGTCGGAGTGGGAACCGATAGCCCAGGTAGCTACCGCCTGAATGTGTCTGGGAGTATGAATGTGACCGGCAACGCCAATCTCGCTGGTTCTGTGACCGGGCTAACCGGTTTGATACTGGCTAGCGGAGACCATCGCAACATTTCAATTGGGCCGTCTATGTCCGCGTATAATCTTAGGATCTATGGTGGGGGGTTGATGGGCTACGGTAATGTTGCGTTGGCGTACAATGGTTCAGCTGTTGCTGGCAAGGTGGCCATTGGCAGTGAAACCGTCGATGCGAATTACATTCTTCAACTGCCCAACAACGCGTCCTACAAAGCAAAGGCAAACGCTTGGGATACCTATTCGGACACCAGAATTAAACTGGACCAAGAGTTGATCGACTATGGCTTAGAGGAGCTTTTGGCGTTACAGCCGAAGAAGTACCAGCAATACAGTTCGACTTGGGCGGATGGACAATTGGTCCTTGAGGACGGCATCAGTGCCATTGGCTTAATCGCACAAGATGTGTACGAGATCATCCCCGAAGCGGTGAGTCGGCCCCCTGACGATTCCGAGGCGTTGTGGGCTCTGAACTACGATGCGTTCATTCCCGTGGTCATTCGCGCTGTGCAAGAGCAACAGGTGCAGATCGAGGGCTTGCGGGTGCAAGCAAGAGCAAGTAATATTGCCGACTCAGACGCGCTTCCTGTTCAAGAGACCCGCACTTTCTACGGCACCATCTACGTACGAGGCGAAGCCAGCTTTGAACATAAGGTTGTCTTCGAAAGGGATATCGAAGTCAAGGGCAAGATCTATGCTTCCTCTGACCAAGTCGGGGAAGTACTCATTTCGGCTGGAGCCACTTCAACTGAGGTTGTTTTTGCCACCCCGTACCGAGTGACGCCACGAGTGGTGGTGACTCAAAAAGGCGATCATCTGGTGCTCTTCGGTACAAGAAATGTTACAGCCAGCGGATTCAGGGTCCATATCAGCGAGGTTCAACAGCATGATCTGCAATTCGACTGGATCGCGTTAGCAATGATGGGAGAGGCATCCTCCGCGTCACCTGTGATTGACGAACTCATCACCTCGCTGACGCAGGTAAGTCCGGGCATTCCGGTAGAACTGTGGGCGCGGGTGACCGATGCGGATACTCCCGAGTCCGAATTGTCTTATACGTGGACTCTGTCGCCCAAACTCGGCACCATCGACGGAAGCAGTGGTCTGGTCTACTGGACCGTGCCTGAGAATGCCAAAGTTGACGCGGATGGCACTGAGGTAACCGTGACAGTTCGGGTAAGCGACGGTATCAACACCGCCTCAGAATCCGTGAAGGTGAGGGTGGTTGGCGATAGTTCAAATGAATGGGACACGCCGTCAAATGATTCTGCGGAACCATCTACGCCCATCGCCAACGACGTTAACACGGACACTCCTACATCATCTCCCGAATTTCCTACCGAACCGCCTTCTGGCGACGGACCCGATGCGATGCCACAGGATGGTGTTCCCTTTGTTGAAGAAGTGCTCGACGACAGCAAACCGGTATCGACCTCCTCGCCGCCGATTGAGGTCGCCGAATTTCCGGCGACAGAAACCTCCACACCCGAAGTGACTGAACCGCTTGCCGACGCGGCGTGAGCCGCTGTGACTTCTTAAACATATGACACGACCGATTGACCGGTCGTGTTTTTGCGTATGAGAGGTACGAATCAACAGCCGTCACTTCTTGCGTTTGGCCTTGCTCAGCGCGCCCAAGAGCACCTGAGACACGGCCCGTTTGCGGGCCTGCTTTTCTTGTCCGCTTGCGGCACCGTACTTGACCTTCACCTTGTAGCCCCGAACCGTGTGTTCCCGGCTCGCGGCGTCGGCTTCGATTTCCTCGATGAAGAGGAATAATTCTTCGGGTGACTTGAAACTCACCCGCTGGCTTTCCTCCGGGGACAGGGCCTCTGCCACCTGACGTTGGACGCTTGCCAGTTTTGCGGGGTCGGTTGAGACCGTGATGACATTGCCGAACCCGGCGACCAGGCATTTCTTGAGGTTGTCGAGTTCGTGCTCTGGCGAGGTGCTCACTGCGATCTCGCAAGCGATGGACACGTCACCCTTCTCCAACGCCACATCAACGCTCGCGCCACCGTCGAGCGTTTTTTCGATAGTCGCGCGGTAGCCCATGCCTTCGGCCCAGCGTTTGATGAACTGCTGCAAGTACTTGTGTTCCTGTCCGCCCTTGCCCATGAGCGGCGGGGCGGGACTGGCACGACGCGCCGACCGCGTTGGCTTTGTTGCCGGTATTGCGGGTTCGGCGGCAGGCGCTTGGGGGACCGGCGCTGATGGGACAGCGGGCGTTCGCTGGATTGACTCTTCGACTGCCGGTACTTGCGTGGCGTCATCGGTCTTCACTGGCTGCCACCGTGCTTCGAGGTAGGCCTCGACCTCGGCAACCGGCGTGCCATACCGCCGTCGCGACAGCGCCGTGATCCGTTCGCGCCGCTGTGCGGCGGCTTCTTTCCGGATGCTTGATGGCAGCGGGACCCGCAAATTGAAGTCGCGGTCGGCTCGCTCCAGTCGGCAGATCGCTTCACCGGTCCGCAGGTTGAGCAGGTCGGCGGGTTCGAAGAAACTTAGACCCTCGGCGAGCTTGCGGGCGTCGGCTTCGCCGACCCGGAAGCAGACGCGGGTATACGGGTTGGATAGCGCGGCGCTGGCGACTTCGGCGTCGCGCTTCTCCAGCTGTCGCAACTCCTGATGCGCCAGCACGAGGCCCAACCGGTACTTGCGCACGCCGGTGAGAATCGACGCCATCGACGGCGTGATGAAGTTGTGGAACTCGTCGATGTATAGATAGAAGGGCCGCCGCTGTTCCTCCTGGATCTCCTGGCGGCTCAAGGTCAATTGGTGGAACTTGGCAACCAGCAGGGTCCCGAGCAGGTGGGCGTTCTCTTCCCCAATCGCGCCCTGGGAGAGCCGCGCGAGAAAGATCTTGCCGCTGTTCATGATATCGGCGAAGTCCAGCCGGTTCTCGCGCTGGGCGACCATGTGACGGATTAGTTTTGGGCGCAGAAAGTAGTCCAGTCGCGTGAGAATCGGACCTTGCGGCCGACCAGACAGCAGGGGGAATTCCTTCTCCCAGTAGTAGACGATATCGCGGTCGCGCACCGTCTTTAGGAACTCGCGGCGGTAGTCTTTCTCCACCAGAAACCGGCGCAGGTCGGAGAGCGTCCCGCCCCGGTCGCTTTCGAGGAACGCGAGGATGGCGTTGGAAAACACCGTGGTCATCTGGTCGCCCCAACTGGTGGACAGGCGTTGGAAAACCGCCACCATGTCGGAAGCGATGAGATTCTTCTCCAATTCCGAGTGCGCCGACAGCACGTTGAAGCCGATGGGATAGCCGCCATCGGCGGGATCGAACAGGATCACGTCTTGGTGGCGGTGCTCCGGGATGCGGGTGAGCACGTCGTCAACCAAGTCTCCATGCGGGTCCAGCAGGGCGACCCCCCGGCCCTGCTCGATATCCTGGCTGATCAGGTTGAGCAGGAAGGTGGACTTGCCGGTGCCCGACGCGCCCACCGTGTAAATATGTTTGACGCGCTGATCGGCTCGCAACATGACCGGCAGCGTACTGCCGTTGTGAGTGTTGTGGCCGAGCAGAACCTCGCCTTCAGTCACGCTTGGCGGAGCGGCCTTGCTGCGGTTGATCGCGCGAACCAGCCGAGCCGCCCGGACCGATGGCGCGGGCAGGTGGCTTAAGCACACCAGTTCGTTCGAGTTGAGGATCATGCCGCTGCGGCAACTCTGGCGCCAGAGCAGGTCGCGCTCGTGGTACCGGTGGGGGTAATGGTCGTTGTTCAGCGGGATCAGTTCGTTGCTCGATGGGTCGTTGTACTGCGCCAGGCCGCCTCCCAGGTGACGCACGATGTCCCAAGCCCGGCCCGGCAGCGGACTGAGCGCCGCTATCCTCAACACCACGGCGTAGAGGGGATGCGCTAGCTTCTCGCGCGCCAGCGTCGTCATCTCGGGGGCATCGACGAAAAAGCTCCGCCCCCGCCCGTCGGTGACGGAATGGACAATGCTCTCCGCCCAGGGATTCTCGACGGGCTGGAAAAGCACCTGCAAGACGCCGACTTCACCTGGGTCCAGATGGTCCAATGCGCCGATGATACCAACCAGCGGATCGCTGTCAAAGTTGTGACTGGTACGCAGGGGCCGCATGAACTCGGAGGACAGCGCAAAATCCACCACGAGGGATTCGGCCTGCGGCCGGTTTTTCCAGTGGCGCTCCAGGTAGTCGTACTCGTCACAAAGCAGGGCCTCGGGATAGTGGGCCTTAAGCTGCGCACAGACCTGCTGCGCGTCGGCTTCGCGGCACGCGAATTGGACCACAATCGCCTCGGCGGTGCCGATCACCTCGAAACTGATCATGCCCCGGCAATACGCCAAGTTGAGCAGGAGATGCTCGGCCATGTTCTTGGTGATGCCGCATTCCGGCGGCAGGCTGACCTGGATTTCCGCCACCGGGAATGGTTCCTGAACATAGGGCAGCAGCAGTTCGGGGGCGAGTGGCAACTCGGCCCTGGACGCGGCGTTGTCCCGCCGCCCGGTCAACTTGTTCGCCCAACGGCTCAGAAAGGTTTCGCGCTTGCCGTCGTCGAACGGCGCTTCAGGCTGCGGCAGGTAGAAATAGAAGGGGCGGAAGGGCGGTTCAAGCTCGACCGGCTGGTCCCAGACCACCCAGCCCCGGCCCTGCCGTTCCCAATCGTAAAACTGGCGGGTGAGTTGCTCGGCGAACGTCAGGCCTGGTCCGCCGTCAGTCCCGCCAAGTTGGCCGCTGGCATCCATTACTCATCACCGTTGGAAGAAGTCGCGCATGATCGGTTTGCGTTCGGCCTCGGACAACGTTCGCAAGCCCTTGGCCTTGGTGATGTCGTCGAGGACCTCCATCACGGCGGCATGGACGCTCTGCTGGAACATGTACGCCGTGTCCAGCTTGAAATAGGTCCAGGGCCGTACAAACAACAGCGTGAACTGTCTGACAACCGGTACGGCTAACAGGAATGCCAGGCAGCCGGAGGGCAGTTCGGTCAGCCACCAGGAGAAGAAGAAGGCGTTGCCAAACGGCGCGCCGCAGACATCGAACATCAGCTTCTTACGCCAGACGCGCAAGTAGAGCCGCTTGGCCGACAGCAGGCCGCCCTCCTTGATTTCGACGCGCGACACCTTGAGATCCGGAATCTGACGGCTCGCGATGGCCTGTTCCAGCGCGGTGTAGAAGTCCTGCGTCGAGTACTGCATGCCTTCGACCAGATGATCCCAGTGGGAAATGACAGACGATTCAACAGCAACGGACATGAGTCGTATCCTCCTTCCTGCCCAAGCGCAGTTTTTACAGCTTGAGTTTATGATTCCGGCCCTGTCAAATGCAATCCGCACTATGATAGTGGGCGCGGCTTGGGACTAATTCTTTGGCGCAAGCGCTTCGGGTGGAACCGTCTCGGCGCTGAAGGGTGCGGAGACCGTGCCGTCGATCATCAGCTTGAGGTAGATGTGGTGGTTGGCGAGGTTGGTGATGTCGGTCGCCGTGAAGTACGGGTAGAACTCCTGGGCGAAGCTTTCGGCGTCCGTCGCGCCCAGGCGAAAGACAATCGGGGTGCCGACGTTGCCCAGGATCGCCTCCTTGACCAGCGGGTCAAGCTGCGCCAGGTACTGGTGGGCCAGCACCATCCCGATCCGGTACTTGCGCAGTTCGGAAAGCATCGTCACCGAAGACAGCGACGTGAAGGTCTGGAACTCGTCGATGTAGACGAAGAAGTCGCGGCGTTGTGCGGGCGGTAGGTCGGCCCGGCTCAGGGCGGCCATGTTCAGACGCGAGACGAGCAGCGAGCCGAGTAGCGATGCGGTCTCTTCGCCGATGCGGCCCTTGCTCAGGTTCACCAGGAGAATACCGCCGGTGTCCATGATCTCGCGCAGCCGGATGCGGTTCTGGGGCGCGGTCAGGATCTCGTGCAGGATCGGGTCGGTCAGGCAGGCCCCCACCTTGTTTTGCACCGGCGCTACCGCTTCGGCTCGCAACCTGGCGGTATAGCCCTCGAACTCTTCGAGCCAGAAACGCCGGACCTCCGCATTGCCTGAGACGTTCGCGCACGCCTTGCGGTACTTCGCGTCGCCCAAGAGCCGCAGGATGTCAGCCAGCGTCGCGTCACGCTGCTCCAACAGCAGGAACACGGCATTTCGCAGGATGTGTTCGAGTCGCGGTCCCCACGAGTCGGCCCAGAGCCGCTTAAAGGATTCCATCAGTCCGGCCGCGGCCAGACCGCGCCGGGACGCCGACACATACTCCAGCGGATTGAAGCCGAGCTTGTCGGCGTTGTCGGGCACGTTGAAGTAGGTCACGCGGCCCGCGTGGGCATCGGGAATGAAGTCGCGGACTTGGGACACGAGTTCGCCGTGGGGGTCGATCAGCACCACGCCGCGCCCGGCCTCGATGTCCTGCTTGATGAGCGTGGCCATCAGCGTGGACTTCCCCACGCCGGTCTTCCCGATCAAATACAAATGATGCAGCCGGTCGGGTTGCTTGATACCAAAAAGCGCGCGCTGGCCCCGAAAGGTCGTGCGCGCGAAGAGGCTGATGGCGTGCGGATCATGGGTCATCTATTCACTGTCCCATGACGCGCTTTATGCAACAAGTCACCCGGTGACGCCATCCCCGACACTTTCGAGCGTCTGGCGGGTTTCTGCCGGTGTCCTACCCTGGGAAGTAGTTCTTTGTCTCTTTGAACCACAACCCAAACCAGGAGGAATCCAGACATGCAAGCAACAGCCAGAAGTGTCGAAGACCCAAATGCCGAGGCCGCCGCGCTGATGGTGGTCAAACCCGACGAGGACGGATTTCAGGTCTATGAACCTGCCGCCCCGGATCGAGTCTACCGCGTCAGTGGCACCCGCCAGCAACCGGAATGCACCTGCGCCAAGTTCCGCTGGACGGATCCGGGCAACCCAAACCGGCCCTGCGTCCACATCGACGCGGTGCTGCGCCATCTTGGCGGAAACGACTCGCCGCCACAGCCCCTCACCGTCGATCCCGACCCCGTGTCGCTCGGCAACCCCGACGAAACGCCGGTCGCTGACGGGAACGGGAACGGAGCCGCGCTTGGCGGATCGCCCGCCCTGCTGACCCTGAAACGCAGCGTCAGCCCGGACGGACGGATCGATTCGCTCTCGGTGGAGTTCGCCCTGCCCATCGCGGGACTCAAGGCCCACGAAGTTCACGACTTCGCGCTTCGCAGCCTCGCCTGCCAGGAAGACATCGCCCGTTCGTTCCTGAACGGTGGACCACCGGCCAGCGACGGCGGCAACGGCCACAGCCAGAGCGGTGGCGGCAATGGCAACCAGGGCGGCAACGGTGCGGTTCCGGCCACCCTGCGCGATGTCGGCGGCATGCAGACCAAGTGGGGCTGGCGTTACTTCATCAACGTCGAAGCCGACGGCGGCGTCTACAAGCTCTTCGGCAACCGCAAGCAGCTTGCCGAACACCTGGCCGACGCCGGACATCCCCGGCTGGGCGACCAACTCAGCAAGGGCAAGACGCTGAACGTGTCGTGCTTGGCGCTGCTCGAAGACAGCGAGGATGGCCGTTACACCAACGTCGTCGAACTCAGGCCTGCCAACCGGCAGCAGTCGGCCCGGAGGTAGCGTCATGTCTCAGGCAACCGCCCTGCGTATCCAGGCATGCGCCGACGCGAAGCGAAGCGGGCACCTGTCCTATTCGCGCGTCAACCGCTACCTGGTCTGCCCCGAACAGTACCGTCTGTACTACGTCGAGGGTTTGCGGCCGAAAGTCCCGTCAGCCAGCCTGGAATTCGGCCAAACCATCCACCGCGCCTTGGCGCGGTTCTTCCAGGACGGTGAGAGCGCCATCGAGGTGTTCCTCACCACTTGGGAGCAATGTCGCGACCGACCGCTGCGCTATTCCTACCGCGAGAGTTGGGAGAAGCTCAACGAACGCGGACACGCCCTGCTGGCGAAGTTCTTGCTCGAAGAACTGCCGCGCCTGAGTTGCGTGGAGGCGTCCGAGAAGCCGTTTGAATTGGCGGTCTCGAACCTCGATCTGCCCTTTGTCGGCGTCATCGACCTCAAGGCACGGATTGACGGGGTCTTGAGCGTCATCGACTTCAAGACCAGCGGCTCGGCCTACCAGGAGTTTGAAGTCGAACTGTCCGACCAACTCACCGCCTACCGTCTGGCCGAACCGCAGGCCGCCCAGAGCGCGCTCTGCGTCTTCGTCAAGACCAAGGAGCCGCGCATCGAATGGTTCTTTTCCCAACGCACCGGTGACGAACTCACCGCGTACCTTGCCAAGGTCGCGCTGATCGGCCGCCAGGTTGCCGACGAGGTGTTCTACAAACGCCCCGGCAAATGGTGTGCCCAGTGCGACTACCTGCCCCTCTGTATGGGCGACAAGAAGCGAGCCGAGGAAACCCTTGTGGCTATCGACCTCGACTAGCAATCTGCCAGCACCGGCATCCACCCGTGCTGGCTTTTTCATATCCAATGCACAGCGGGCCAGCCTTGGGCGTACTATACTAGCTGGCGTTTGGTCTCGCGGGCGCGTATGATGGTGACTCATGTCGAGTTGGCTCGTCTCGCCCTATTCTCCTGCGAGCACACGCCAATGCTCTCGGTTCACCTTGAGCGGTCGCCTCTTCTGGCTTGGCCGACGTTGTCGGTTCACTGGGGTAGTGGTACGATGGAAGATATGAAACAAGTGACCATGTGGTCGGACAACGAAACCACCATCGACCTTATCGGCTACGATCACCTCATCGGAGCGGTTACCGCGATCGTGAAAAACGACGCGCTCCTGCCAGCCTCGGTGGGCGTCTTCGGCGACTGGGGAAGCGGGAAGTCGAGCGTCCTGCGGATGGTCGAGGCCGACCTGAAGCGTGATGAGAAGACGCTGGTCCTGCACTTCAACGGCTGGCTGTTCGAGGACTATGAGGATGCGAAGTCCGCACTCCTGGGAACGCTCCTCGACGGCATCGGATCGCACACGAAACTGGGCGAGAAGGCAAAGGATGTCCTCTGTAAGTTGTTGCGTCGTCTGGACTACATGAAACTGGCAGGCGGTGCGGCCAGGTTTGGTGTCTCGGCCGCCCTTGGCGGGCTACCGGTAGCGGCACTGCTTGCGGGAGCGTCGGTCAAGGACCTGATAGTTCGCGTCGGCGCGGCGATCAAGGACGGCGACACGTCGGTCCTGCAGGGGCTGCTCAAGGATGTTGACGAGGAGACACGAGTCGGCGTCCGCGAGTTTAGGCGTGACTTTCAGGAACTGTTGGAGAAGACCGCTATCGAGCGGTTGGTGGTTCTCATTGACGATCTTGATCGCTGTCTACCCGATACCGTCATCGAGACGCTGGAAGCGATCAAACTCTTCGTGTTTGTCCCGCGAACCGCTTTTGTCATCGCTGCCGACGAGCGACTAATCGAATATGCGGTTCGGAAGCGCTTCCCCGAGTTGCCCGGCGACAAGGCGGAGGTCGGACGGGATTATCTGGAGAAGCTGATCCAATATCCGGTGCGTATCCCGCCCCTCGGACGGTCGGAGCTCGAAACGTATATCAACGTTCTTTTTGCTTCCGCAGCCGGGCTTTCTGACGAACAACTCACCAGCGTAAGAGATCGTGTGACCAGGTGTGACGAGCGGTCTCTTCTCGGGGTGCGCTTCAACACCGGTATCGCAAGGGAGTTGATCGATCCGCTGCCCAAGCGGCTTCAGGATGACCTTGCCTTCTCGGAGCAGATAGCTCCCACGTTGGCTGCCGGTACCGCTGGCCTCAACGGGAACCCCCGGCAGTGCAAACGATTCCTAAACACGCTCGTCCTCAGGTTAGAAATGGCGCAGGCCCGAGGGATCACGCTGCGGCGTGAGGTCCTTGCGAAACTCATGCTACTGGAGTGGTTCGCCCCCATCACCTTCAAGGCTCTGGCACAGGCATCCACGGAACAGGATGGCGATTGCACGGAGCTAAAGGTTGCCGAAAGGCAATACTCGCAGTCGGACAACCTGAAGTCGCAGCACCAACCCCTCGCTTCGCCCCGGACCCCGGCGGACGGGACCGACGGTTCAGGAAAGAAGGGTAGTGAGTCGGCCAGTCTTGGTGACGCTGTCGAACCGGAGCCTCCCGAATGGCTCTCCGACGCCTGGGTTTGCGAGTGGCTCGCGCTCGCTCCGGGACTCACCGGTGTTGACTTGCGTCCCTACTTCTTCTTCTCCCGTGACACGCTGGGCACTCTTGGGGTGGCTGTGCAACGTCTCAGTCCGGCGGCCCAGGAGGTCTTGTCGGAGTTGTTCAGCGACAGCGAGGCGCAACGCAATCTGGCGCTGGACAAGACCGCCCGGCTTACGCAATCCGAAGTCTCAAGCCTGTTCAACGCCCTCGCGGAACGGTCCCGACGCGAAGCGGACCCCGGAGACGAACGTTCGGCGATGTTCCGCCTATGTGATCTGGCTACACGACACGCCTACGTCGCCGCACCCCTCATCGCCTTCCTTGCCGCCGTACCCGACCTCCGCATACCCCTCGCGGTCGTGTCCAAAATCCGCGCCCTGTCTGCGACGCCGGAGACACAATCGACAGTCCTCGAATTGCTTACCCGGTGGTCACAAAGCTCTGGTAACTCCCGTCTGGCCGCTGCGGCTAGGAGCGCACTCCAGCGGCGTACCGGGGGTGGAGGTAGATCCTGATGGGTACCTCCGCCTCCAATCCAGGTCGAGGGGATCGTCCCGCCCTTCTCCCAGCCTGGGCACTGCCTGCCCAGAGCCCTGATGCTCCACCCAACCCGCCCGCAGACCCCAACCAACTGCCTCAGCAGCCGACCCCGCAACAGGTACTAGCGCCACCGGCTCCGAACAGGGGCCCGTGGCGGGACGCCGGATCGCGCATGGGGAGGTGGGCGTCGGGAGACGCCGGTGGTCGTGCGGGACTGTCGCGTGCGGGACGTGGATTCGTTCGGGCGCTTGGCGGCTCGCGACAAGCGAGTCGCTCCAGTTCGGGCAGTCGGGCTGCCGCCGCAAGATTCGCCGGCTTCGTATCGGGCATTCAAGGCGCGGGGCTACGGGAATCGCTTCGTCGGTTGGGTCTGGAGCGCCTCGTGGGCGGCGATCCCCATGTGGCATTCGCAGCCATCGCCGACGCCCTGTGTCCCGAAGGTGCGACTGCGGACGAAGCCATCGCGCGGGCGGCCATCGTCGACGCCTTGGCGGTCTTGTGGGCCTCGTACGTCGAAGACACAGGGGACCTCACCAGGCTTGAGAATCTGGACGCTCCGGCGGTCCAGGAGTCGATTCGAACGGCCGTTGTCTCTCACGTGTACCGACGCTGGCTGTTCGAGTTGGGCAAACGGCTGGAGTCGAAAGCGGTGAGTGCCGAAGAGGCCGCGCGGCTGGAACGTGATATGAAACGATATCTGGATGAGGAAATCAGAATCGATTTCGGCGACCAAGATCTCACACGGGTCGAGTGGGATGCACATGATGGTCAGTCATATATCGAGGACCTGTTCCGCAGGGCCTATGAGATCTTGGAGTCCTGATATGGAATGGAACATCATTATCCACACACCCGAGACCGATGGATATGTCCCGTCACTTACGTCAGGTCTCCCGCGCCTCGATCTTGCCATTGGGCGTTCCTCTCGTTTTCCGGAAATCGAGGCGAATCTCGGTCGGTTCGAGACTTCGCAACACCGGTCCTTCGCACCGATCGTCAAGGACCTGCTGCGGGTCGCCCTGGCGACCTACGCTGCCGATCAGGTGGTCCTGCGTCGGTACGGGGAAGACCGGTGGACGCGCGAGATCCGGTTGCACGTGCCGGTATCCGACCCGGCCGCCTGGCAGGCGTGCGGAGAAGAATTTTCTCGCGCTGCCGGATTTCTCACCGGCGACCGCTGGCGGTTCGAGTTCCGACGACTTCCTGTCGCGCATACCCGCCCGAACGAACAGGCCGGACCCGCCGCGGAATCACTGGTTGTCCTGTTCTCCGGCGGACTTGATTCACTGATCGGCGCCATCGATCTACTTGAAATCGGCCAAGCGGTCTCGCTCGTGTCCCACCACGGCGCGGGCATCACCCGCTCGGTGCAGCAACGCCTCGTCGAAGCCTTGTGCGCCCGATATGGCGGGCGAGTGCAGGAGTTGCCGTTCTGGGTGCAGCCACCCCGCATTCAGGGCAGCCAACACGAAACCACGCTGCGCTCAAGATCGCTGCTCTTCCTCGCACTTGGTACTGCGGTTGCGTTTACGCTGAACCCATCCAGACCACTGCATGTCGCCGAAAACGGATTGATCTCGCTCAACGTCCCACTCACCGGCGCACGCCTGGGCAGCCTGAGCACACGGACCACCCACCCGCACTTCATCCAACTCTTTCGGGAGATCCTCCAGAAGCTTGCCATTGGCACCGACGTGGTGTTGCCGTACCGATTCAAGACGAAGGGAGAGATGCTCGCCGGTGCTGCCAACCAGGAGTGTGCGCGGGCACTGACGCCACTCACGATGTCCTGCGCCCACCCGGAAGCGCAACGCTACACGTTCCGCAGTGTCGACCGTCACTGCGGGTATTGTGTACCGTGTCTCATCCGCCGTGCCGCAACCACGGCGGCCGACTTCCAAGACGCGGCGTACTGTCTGGATGCCCGTCGCGACGCGCCGCCGGCTCACACCGGACGGGGAAAGGATCTACGGGCGGTCCTCATGGCCATCGCACGCTTTCAGGACTCGCAGCTCATGGCGGCAGCTGATGTCCTCACCACGGGGCCGATTCCACATCATGAAATCCAACAGTATGCCGAAGTCTACCGGCGGGGAATGTCGGAACTCCGAGCCTACCTCCGTCCACAACATGCGCCTACATCCATCCAACGACTATGACCATGCGATTCGTCGATACCCATTGCCACGTTGACCTTTACCCGTCCCCGGAAACGGTTGTCCACACGGCAGCCGCCAATGGGGTTGAAGTCATTGCGGTGACAAACGCCCCGCACGTCTTTCATTTCACCAGGGAACTGGCCCGGCACCATCCGCACCTCTACCCGGCGGTCGGACTCCACCCGGAGCTGGTGGCCGACTACGGCCACCTGCTTGCCGAACTCCTGAAGCACCTCGATCAGGCACGTTTCATCGGTGAGGTCGGTCTTGACTACGTCACCACGGATGACAGGCTCCGGCAGCGACAGCGTTCGGTGTTTGAGAGTGTTATCGAGCGATGCGCCCGGTCCGACTCGGTCGTGAGTATACATTCGCGACGCGCCGTTGCTGATGTCCTGGCCATCGTCGGAGATAGTTTCCCAGGCTCGTGTATCCTTCACTGGTTTTCCGGAAGTCCGTCGCAGCTACGTCGGGCGCTTGATGCCGGCTTCCACTTCTCGGTGAACCCGACCATGGTCATCTCGGAGCGAGGCCGCTCGCTCGTCGCCCAGATCCCGCGCGAGAGGGTGTTGACGGAGAGTGACGGGCCGTTCGCCAAGTTCAACGGAAGACCGGCTACCCCAGCCGATATGCTGTCTGTTGTGAAAGCCATCGCGAACATCTGGAAGGTGCCCGTCGAGCAGGCGGCAGGCGAGATTTACGGCAATTTCACAGGGCTACTGGCCAATCGGTAGCCGATCATCCGGAGCCGTCTCCTACCTCGGACGGCAACTCTACCCGTCTTGTCGTCTGGCCACAGGCACATATAATACCTAGTAAGGGGGAAAGCACCTCTGCGCTTGAACCAAGCAAGAAACAGGCAGACCAATTTCCCGACACGAAAGAATTAGTGGTCGATGAATTCGGGAGCGGCGGGGTCTGCAGAAACGCCAAACCAGGGAACGCGCTTCGTTTGAAACAGTGGCGCATTGTGCCGCCGTCACTTTTTGGAGATCTTCTTCTCGACTTCGCGAATCACTTCGGACAACGGCGTCTCAAGGACGCTCGCGATCTGAAACATTGTCCGCATTGTGGGCGACTTCAGCCCTCTCTCTACTTGACTGATATACGTTGGGTGCAACCCGCATTCAAAGGCGAGCGTTTCCTGCGACATATTGGACGCCCGCCGACGGTCTGCCAATACCTTGCCTATCACTCTGTTGAGACTCGTCACCCTGCCTTCTCCTAACGGCAGGTATTCTTGAGCTTGACAGACTAAAGTACCATAGACTATAGTCTTAGTTTGCAGGCGGGAGCCTCCGGAACAGTAAGGCAAGCCCGCCGTGGAAACAGCCAAGCGTGTGTGGAATGCGCTCCTATCGCCGTCATCCGAATTCCACGCAACAGGACAACCTGGAATCGAGGTTTAAAGACATGACAGTCGGACAGTCAAATCATTAGCAACGTGGCATCGGGGGAAAAGTCAGCGAATGGACGAGGTTTGCCTCGTCTTTTGCAATTATCGAAAGTCGGACTATTGGCCGATTAGGAGGGTAGGCTATGTTCAAAGTATATCTTGTGGCATGTCTTCTTTTCGCCAACCTATCGGCGTTCGCCGCCGATTCAACATCGAGCGTCGAAGGCAGGGTCCTTGACGGACAGGGCCGACCCATGTCCGGTGTCACCGTCGTAGCCGTCCAAACCGAACGCATCAAAGGCTACGACGAGTTGCGCGTGGATACCAACGCGGACGGCACATTTCGCGTCACGGGTTTGTACCCCAAGTCGCCATATATTCTCGGGCTGGGCCATGAGGACCAGCAGGACAAGAACGCCGAATGGGTGTATGTCCCCAAGCCGCAGCCGTATTTCACGGCTGCACCCGCAGGCGAGACCAGAGCCCTGGGCGACATCACCGCCCGGTTCATGAGTTTCAGTAATGGCCTGGTTACCGACACGCACACAGGTTTGCAGTGGCGAGTCGGACCCGCCCAAAAAACAACGCTCGATCAGGCGAAGGACTGGATTGCCAGTCTGCCCGCCGATGGCGGCCCGGCTTGGCAGCTGCCGACCCCGGATCAAGTGGGAACACTGCTGTACCTCAAGGACAATCAGCGGCTGATCTGCGAGGAACTTGGCGACCTGAACGGCGTCTGGTCGTTCTTGACGACCAAGAACAGCGTGACTACGAGGGCCTCACGGACGCACGAAGGCGCTGCCTGGATGACTTTCATGGACAGTCGCGGCAGCCGCGCCATCGCCGTTCGGAACGCTCCGGCCGCAAGCATGGCTTCGGCCACCGTACCGGAAGGCCAGGAGCCGATCATGCCTTCAGGTTCTGACTCGGCCAACACGGCAGCGGACCGGCGCGCCCTCATACAGAACGAACTTCGGATGACAACGACGCCCAACGATTTCTGGTACGACACCGGCGATGCGGTCGTTCTCGTAATGCCCAAACAGTCTTCGGGCACGCTTACCAGGGATCAGCAAATCCAGGCGCTCCGGGATGCGCTTACCGAAGCCGACGGACGCTGAATTGGCTAACAACGTGCGCTTCAAGCGTGAACAAAAAGTCTGCAAAGCAGAAGGAGCGGTAGCGAAGGGAGACTGCCATCATGGTCACATCCGCAATCAAATACCCAATGGCGCTGACCTTGTGTCTGGTCATACTCGGGTGCCCGCCAGTGATTTCGACAACGGTAACCGTCCATCCCAATCCCACGACGATTGAGGTCGGACAGACCGTGCAGCTTACGGCGGCAAGCACCAGCGCGGCCGATACCGGTTTCGACTGGGAGTCATCGGACCCGGCCGTCGCGGTAGTGAGTGCCAGTGGTCTGGTAACGGGACTAGCCGACGGCGCGGCCTGGATCACCGCGACAGGACAGGGTTCCGGGGCGCAGGCGACCGCCGTCGTGACGGTGTTGCCGCCAATAACAGTGACTGTGACTCCCGATCCTGCTTCGATTGAGGTGGGACAAGTGGTGCAACTCACGGCCACCAGTACCGATGCTTCCGACTACGGCTTCGGTTGGTCTTCGTCAAATCCGGCGATTGCGGCGGTAAACGCGACCGGACTGGTCACCGGCGTGGCCGAAGGCAGCGTTGAGATCACGGCCACCGGCCAAGGCAGCGGGGTTAGTGGCACGGCTAGCGTGACTGTCACGCAAAGCTTGACCGTAGTGACGATATTCCCGAGTCCGGTCGCGGTCGAAGTTGGGAAGACCGTTCAAGTGGGCGCGACGAGTAACAGTGCCACAGACACGGATGTCTATTGGTGGGCGCAGAACCTAGGCGTGGTGGAGGTGAGCGCCACCGGACTGGTTACGGGAATATCGGTGGGAAGCGTCGAGATATCGGCAACTGCCGAACCCAGCGGCGCTACAGCGACGGTCGTCGCAAACGTTTCCCCGGCGTCGAGCGTGGAGGAAGGCAGTCCGGCGTGGCAGAGAGTTTTCGGAGGCACTGGCACCGATGAAGCCTATGGCGTGGCGGTGACGCCAGATGGTGGTTGCGTGGTCGCCGGTTTCACGTATGTGAGTGGCTTCAGCTTTAGTGACATGTATTTGATAAAGCTTGATAGCGCGGGTAACCAGCAGTGGTCGAGGACTTACGGTGGTGACTTCAGCGATGAGGCCCATGCGATAGCGGTGACTCCAGACGGAGGATATGTGCTGGCCGGATACACGGAATCATTTGGAGCCGGTGGCCTGGATATATATCTGGTCAAGTTGAATAGTCTCGGCGACGTGCAGTGGACCCGCACCTACGGCAGTCCTTACGATGACGAAGAGGCCAACAGTGTGGTTGTAACCCCCGATGGAGGGTATGTTTTGGCCGGGTACAAAGGCAGAAATGCCTTGGGTCGCAGAGACATGTACGTCGTCAAGGTGGATGGGATGGGCAACGAACAGTGGTCGCACACGCACGGCGGAGACCTTTATGACGAGGCCTGGGGCGTGACTCTCGCACCGGACGGAGGCTATGCGATCATTGGGGAAGGCTATCTATCCACTTTGAAGCGAATCGACATCTATTTGCTCAAGCTAAGTGCAACGGGCACTGTGGAATGGACACGTACCTACGGCGGCAGTGGTTTGGACGAGGGCCGCAGCATCATGGTTGCACCGGACGGAGGGTACCTGTTTGCCGGCACCTGGGCGAATCAGGGTTGGTATTCGTCGGAAAGCATGGGCTATTTGGCCAAAGTTGACGCCGTGGGCAATGGTGAGTGGTCGCGAACGTATCCAAACGCCGGTCTTCGTGCCATAGTCGAAATGCCCGGCGTCCGATATGGCTTGGCTGGCACCGCCATGACTCTGGATATGGTGGACGCCGAAGGAGAGGAACTGTGGTGGGCGAGTTATCGCGGCGAAGACTTTCGGGTGGCAAACGGCATCGCCGCCACATCCGATGGTGCCTGTATCCTAGCTGGCTCGACACACTCTGCGGAAGCGGGTTGGGATGTCTTTATCGTAAAGGTTTACCCGCCAGAGACTGAAGGGGACAGTGAAGATTGGGACGGTATGAGCCAAGGTGGAACCAGCGACATCTTTGAATGGTGGCGCACCTATGGCGGGGCCGCGCAGGAGGAGGGACGTAGCGTTGTAGGCACACCCGATGGTGCTTGCGTGGTCGCTGGGTATACAACCGATCCGCACGGTGCTGGTTCCCACGATGTCTACGTCGTAAAGCTGGACGAATTCGGCAGCAAGCTGTGGTCACGCACGTATGGTGGAGCGGGCTACGACGATGCTCAGGACTTGGCTACAACCCCTGACGGAGGTTATCTGATTGCAGGATACACAGAGTCGTTCTGCACGGGTTTCGGGGATATGTCACTTTTGAAAATCGACGCGATGGGGAATCAGGTGTGGTGGCGAACTTTTGGAGGGACCGGGCAGGAGATCGCCTATGGTATCTCCGCAACACCGGATGGCGGCTGCGTCCTGGCAGGGACTATCAGGCCTGAGGGTCCGATCTATGGTGAACAAGCTGCATACATCGTTAAGGTCGACGCGGCGGGAGATGAGCAGTGGTCGAGGACTTACGGTGGTGGTTCGAAGGAATTCCTGGACGTGGTCGCAACACCAGATGGGGGCTGTCTGGCAGTGGGCTCTACGACGCTGTTCGATACTTCCTATACCGATGTGTATGTCGTCCGGCTGAACGCCATGGGCCAACTCGAATGGTCGCAGACTTACGGATATGGCCATTACGACACTGCGTGGAGCGTGACTCTGGCGTCTGATTCGGGTTACGTGCTGGCCGGGCGAACAAAGTCATTGCCTCCTTACGGGTCTTCGTGGGACGCCTACGTGCTCAAGATAGACGCGGCGGGCACCCAACAATGGGCGCGGCGATTCAATGGTCTACAGAACGACTGGGTTTACGCTGTGGCCACAACGTCTGACGGCGGTTACGTGCTGGCCGGCGAGGCGGAGGATACAGACACCCTCACTGTGAACGCGTATTTCCTCAAGTTGGACTCAGTCGGAAATGAAGTGTGGTCCCGTACTTCCGTATCTCCGTTGAAGGATGGGGTGTACGGTGTTGCGGTTTCGCCCGATGGAGGATATATCTTCGGGGGGTATGCCACTTCGTCTGCGGAGGATTCAGACATATATGTGCTAAAGGTCAACGACGAAACGGAAACTACCTCCCGCTGATCCGGATTTACGATGTCCGATCAAGCCGCTCGGCCGTTTGGCATTCCTTTGTGGGATGTTGCGTAAATTGGTCGATAGGGAACCCCCCTTTGCGCGTAGGGTACAGGCAAAGTCGATAGCACAGGGAAGAACACTATGAAAGGCTTGTCCAAGGTGGCAATAATCTTTGTATCATGGATGACGGCCGTCGCCGAAGATCCTGTCACGATCCCAAACGAACGGTTCATCGAGGAAATCCAGAGCGCCGTGGCTACGGCCGAGACGAAGAGTCCGGAGGAAGTCGAACTCCTGGGTTGGGGCACCGCCTCGTTACTCGACTCACACCGTGAATCAAAAATCCGGTGCGGCAAGGGTAACCCGAATCCCAAGCCCGGCGAATGCTCTGACTCTTACCCGATCTACCCGGACCCCAATCCGCTCGCGACCGTCGTCGCCAACGAGCAGGGCACGAAGGTCGAAGCCAAGGCAACCGCGACCGCCTGGATTGCCTGGCGGGACCTCAACGGCGTCAACATCGCGTTCAATTCGAGGCGGATCGGCGACTACGAACTCTCGACCGTCACCGAAGTCGAGCAGGACGGCCGGTGGACGGCGATTCGAATCTACAGCGTGACGGTAAAGTACCAAGACAAGGGTTGGATCGATGGTCCCAGGATTGCAGATGCCGGGTTCACGTGCCTGACGCTTGGGGCTGCCAACGATTCCATCCTTGAGCGTCTTGAAGTGCTCACGAAGCTTGGTGTCATCGCCGACGTGAAACTCGACCCGCAGGTCGGAGTGGCTATCGCCGCAGCGGTGACGACTGCCGATATGCGGTAACGAACCCGGACAATGGCCCAATTGACGAATCCAGCACAGATCAGGCGGACTCCGTTCTTGCCGCTTTAGCGATGACACGTCGGTAGCACCACAGGTAGTGAATGATTGAAGCAAGCGTCACGATCAGCGCCGCGACTTCCAGTGTGTGGGCAAAGATCGGCAAGGTGGCGTTTGCAGATGCCGGTACGCTGACTGAGCAATAGGTGACCCAGATCATCGGGAAGCAGACGAGCGTCCGTCTCCTGCTCACCTTATTAATGATATGGTCATGGGTCTCATATGCCGTTGGCAGTTTGGTTTTCATGATTTGAAGAGAAGAAGCCAGATGATCTCTGGCTAGAAAGAACACGATGAGAATGGTCAACCATTGTCCGTAACCCATTTGGCCGGTTCGAACCGTGTGAAAAATGAGTAGGGTACCACAGGCCAAATAGAAAGTTCTGTCCGCAAACTGATCCAGGAACTGACCAAAGGCGGTGCACTGACCGAGCCTCCTGGCCAGTTTTCCGTCAAAGAAATCGAGAAGAGTCGCAAGCACAAGGCACGTAAGTACGAGCCATGAGAAATCGTTTCCGGATAGGATCATCAGAGTGACTGGTAGAAGAAGCGCGAGCCGAAGTATGGTTGTCGCTTGTACTATCCAGAAATTGCTTCGTTCGCGAGGCCTATAGTTCATGTCGTGGTGCCCTTTCGCAAAGTAAAAAAGGATAGCCTATTGCTTGCTATCCTCTGGAGTCCGATCATGTTCCTGGGTTTCTTCGTTACCACTAGGGTCCTTCTGTCTGAAATCTTGAATAACATCCCACCCTTTTCCTATCACGTAGATGAGCCCCATCGTGGAGCAAAGGACAAAGAAGAACCAATCCCAGAATGTAAAATCGTGAAAGCTCGAAGGGATCTCCATAAACCTTCTCCCCATAGGCGGCGTCCGAGAGCCTCGGACATGGCCTCAACCTCCCAATGAGGCGAGTTTCCTGAGCGCTTCACTTGCACCGCGCAGAAAACCTGTCTCATTGAGACGAGGAGAAATCCAAAGAGCGACAAAAAGGAGCATCTATCACCCTAGCACAGAAGGATTTAGCTGTCCAGAAGTCAAGCGTACCGGCCCAATGCCAAAGCAGCGTCATCAATGTGAACATTTGCGAATCCGGGACGCGGCCCTCACGTCTTACTACAGCCATGCGGTACAAAAGGTGTATGATCGGTGCGGAGCGATTAAGGATAAACAAGCGATGAGGAGTACGACTGATAACGGGAAAATGACCAAGCGCGTCGGCATCTGGGTGCGTGTCTCGACCGAAGACCAAGCCAGAGGCGAGAGTCCCCAGCACCACGAGCAGCGTGGTCGTTATTACGCCGAAGCCAAAGGCTGGCAGGTGGTTGAGGTCTACCGGCTGGACGGTGTCAGCGGCAAGGCGGTCAAGGATCACCCCGAGACCCGGCGGATGCTTGCCGACATCCAGCGCGGTCATGTCACCGCGCTCATCTTTTCCAAACTCGCCCGGCTCGCCCGAAACACCCGCGACCTCCTGGACTTTGCCGACATCTTCCACGCCCACGGCGCTGACCTGATCTCGCTTCAGGAGGCCATCGACACCTCCACAGCCGCCGGACGCCTGTTTTTCACCATCGTCGCGGCCATGGCCGAGTGGGAACGCGCCGAGATTGCCGAGCGCGTGGCGGCGTCCGTACCCGTACGCGCCAAGCTCGGCAAGCCCTTGGGCGGTCAGGCCCCCTACGGCTACGACTGGCAGGACGGCAAACTCGTGGTCAATCCGAATGAAGCGCCGGTCCGCAAGCAGATGTTTGAACTGTTCCTGCAGCACCGGCGCAAGAAAACCGTCGCCCGGCTGTTGAACGAATCAGGCTACCGGACCCGCAGCGGGGGGTTGTGGTCGGACACCACCGTTGACCGCCTGCTCAAGGACCCCACCGCCAAGGGCATCCGCCGGGCCAACTACACCAAGAGCACCGGCGACAAGAAGCACTGGGTTCCCAAACCCGAAAGCGAGTGGGTCTTGACCGAGGTCGAAGCCATCGTTTCGGAAGACCTCTGGGATCAATGCAACCTCATCCTCGAAGACCGGCGCAAGCAGAACGCCAAGCGCCCAGGCAAGAAGCCCGTCCACCTGTTTGCGGGCATCGCCGTCTGCCACTGCGGCCAGAAGATGTACGTGCCGTCCAACACCCCCAAGTACGTCTGCCAGAAGTGCCGCAACAAGATTCCGATTGCCGATCTCGAAGGCGTCTACTTCGAGGAACTCAAGGGCTTCTTCCATTCATCAACCGACATCACTGAACTCCTGGCCGACGCCAACCGTGAGATTGCCGACCGGGAACAACTGGTCAAGAATCTCGAACGCGAGAAAGTCCAAGTCGAAACCGACATGGACACCTTGTTCAATCTCCACCGCCAAGGCGAGATTCCGACCCAGGGATTTGGCAAGCGCTACAACCCGCTCCAGGAACGGCTCAATCAACTCGAAGACGAAATCCCCCGGCTCCAGGCCGAAGTCGATTACCTCAAAGTGAACCTGCTATCCGCTGACGATGTGCTCTACGAAGCCAAGGACCTTTACGACCGCTGGCCCCGTCTGGACGCCGATGATCGCCGCCGTATCGTCGAACACATCACCGACCAAATCGTTGTCGGCCAAGACGATATCGAAATTCACCTCGCTTATGTTCCTGTCGCTTCCGAATTGGTGGCAAATAGTCCCCGCAACTTCAGGGATTCATCGCAACGACGAGCATGAAGCGGCTGGGGTAGGTCACGGAGTAGTTTGCGCGGCGGATGTGGACTAGGCCCTCCTCCAGGGGCTGGCGGAGGACTTCGAGGGCGGCGCGGTTGAACTCGGGGAGCTCGTCGAGAAAAAGGACGCCGTTGTGGGCGAGACTCACTTCGCCCGGGTGCGCGTGCTGGCCGCCGCCGGCGATGGAGACGGTGGTGGAGGTGTGGTGCGGGCTGCGAAATGGGCGCGTGACGATGAGCGATTCTTTTCGCGTTTCCACGGGGCACACGCTGTAGACGCGGGTGGTTTCGAGGGACTCCTCGAAGCTCATGGGCGGGAGAATGCCGGGGATGCGCGACGCGAGCATGGTTTTTCCGGTTCCCGGCGGGCCGACCATGAGGATATTGTGTGCGCCGGCCGCGGCGACGGTGAGCGCGCGCTTCACATGGCCCTGGCCCTTAACTTCGCTGAGATCGGGCACGCGGAGGTGTGCGGTCTGGAAGAGATCGTCCACGGGCGTGCGGTGCGGTGGGATTTCCTCGTCGCCGGCGAGGAAGGCCGCGGCCTGCTCCAGTGATTTGACGGGGATGACCTCACAATCCTGCACGACGCCGGCCTCGTCGGCGTTCATGGCGGGCAGCATGATGCCGCGGAGGCCCTGGTCGCGGGCGCAGATGGCCATGGCGAGGGCGCCGGCCACCGGGCGGAGGGAGCCATCCAAGGCGAGTTCGCCGACAAAGGCGTATTCGCGGAGGGGTTCCCCGTTGATCTGGCTGTTGGCCGCGAGCAGGCCGAGGGCGATGGGGAGATCGAGCGCGCTGCCTTCTTTGCGCATCCCGGCGGGGGCCAGGTTGACGACGTTCCAGCCGCGGGGGTAGCGGAAACCGGAGTTGCGCAGGGCGCTTCGAACCCGGTCGTCGCTTTCCTTGACGGCGGCGTCCGGCAGCCCGACGATGCGCGTGCCGTTGGTCTGCCCGCCGGAGTGGTCGACTTCGATGGCGACCGGAAAGGCGTCGATGCCGAGAACGGCGGCGGATTGTACCCGAGCCAACATGGTGAAAAGCCCCGCGTGAGGGTGAAGTGCGTCCCGATAGACTGCGTCCCGATATACTGCGCGGCCATTGTGGGGAATTGGCGGGCGGGCTGTCAACCGGCGGCGCGTGGCCCGGGAAACGCGCGGCGTAGTATAGTGGGCGGCGCGGGCGAGAACCGGGCCCGAATGGAAGGTGAAAACACGCTTGTGACGTCACGGAGCAGTACATCCGGCGCGCCGCCGCTGGCGCTTTTCGGGGCCCCGCCGCGCTTCGGCGCGCCCGTTCCCCTTCACCGGCCCCACGTGGGCCGGCGGGAGCAGGTGCTGGCGCGCCTGGGCGAGCTGCTGGACGGGGCCGATCCGGAGGGCGCGGGGCTGATTGCGGAGTTCGAGGCGCGCATTGCGGACGCGGTGGGCGCGCCGCATTGCGTGGCGGCGTGCAATGCGGGCGTGGCGATGGAGATCACGATCCAGGCGCTCGATCTCAGCGGCGAGGTGATCCTGCCGGCCTTCATGTCGCCGGCGGCGACGCACGCGCTGTGGCGGCACGGGATTACGCCGGTTTTTTGTGATATTGATCCGCGCACGCGCACGCTGGACCCGCGGAAGGCGCGCGCGCTGATTACGCCCCGGACCACGGGGATCATCGCGGCGCATTTGTGGGGCGAGCCTTGCAATGTGGGCGCGCTGGAGGCGCTGGCGCGAAAACACGGGCTCCGGCTGATCTTCGATGCGCGGCACGCGTTTGGGGTGGCGTGCGGCGGGCGCCTGCTCGGGGGCCACGGCGACGCGGAGGTGTTTTCCTTCGATTCCGCGAGCGTGCTGTACGCCGGTGACGGCGCGGCGATAACCACCGGCGACGCGGGCCTGGCGCGGCGGCTCCGGATCTTGCAGAATCTCGGGCTGGACGAAGACGGCGCGGCGGTCTGCCTGGGGCTGGATGGCCGCATGACGGCCGCGTGCGCGGCGGTGGGCCTGGGGTGCTTTGAGCGGGTGCAGCATTTCATTGAAGTGAACGGGCGCCGGGTCGCGGCGTATGACCTGCGGCTGACAGACGTACCCGGGATCCTGGTGCTTCATGATGAAGCGCGGGAGCAGCGGACCTGGCAGCACGCGGTGGTCGAGGTGGATCAGGCGGCGGCCGGGCTGAGCCGCGACGCGCTGATGGCGGTGCTCCGCGCGGAGAACGTGCTGGCCGGGCGAGCGTACTATCCCGGGGGCCACCGCATCGAGCCCTACCGCCGGGCCAACGCGGAGGCGTGGCTGCGGTTGCAGGCCACGGAGCGCCTGGCGGAGCGCGTGCTGTGCCTGCCGGCGGGCGCGGCCGCCGAGGAAGCCGACATCGACCAAATTTGCGAGGTCATCGGGCTGGCGGTGCGCCACGCCGCCGCGATCATGGAGCGGCTCAGCCCGCCCGCCCGCGCGGGCCTGGGCCGCCGCCCGGTCCGGCGCGGCCCGGGCTGAGGCGGGCGCTCAGTGGCGGGATTGTCGGGCGCGCCTACAGGTGGAAATCGCCCGCGGCCTCGGGCTGGTACAGGATCTCCTCGACGCGAAATTGCGTTTCGCCGCGCGGCAGCCGCACCTCGAAGGTATCGCCGGCGCGCAAGCCGAGCATGGCGGTTCCCAGGGGCGCGAGCACGGAAATGCGGGCGCGGGAGGCGTCGCTCTCCTCGGGATAGACCAGGGTGCATTCCAACTCCGAGCCCGTGCTCAGATTCGCGAGGCGCACCCGCGATCGCATCGTGATGAGATCGGGGGGCACTTCGCCGGCATCCTCGAACACCTCGGCGCGTTCGAGTTCGCCCGCCAGCTCGCGCAGGTGGGGGCGTTCGCGTTCGTCGGGCTGTGTGATCGGGTTTTCGAGGAACTCGCGCAAGCGGTCGCGATCTTTGGGCGTGGTCCAAATGGTCTTGGTCATGTCGTAATTTCCTTGTTTTCGGGTTGGGGGCCGCCTTCAGATATGCCAGTCGCCCGCGGCCTCGGGCTGGTAGAGAATTTCTTCCAGGCGGTAGACCGCCTCGCCGCGTTTCCCGCGCACCTCAAACACATCTCCGATGCGGCGGCCGAAGAGCGCGAGGCCGAGCGGGTCGAGCACGCACACATTCACGGGGTGCGTATGCATCTCGCGCGGAAAGACCAGCACCGCGATTTGCTCGGCGCCGCTTTTCCGGTCGCGGATGCGCGCGCGCGAATTCATCGTGACGACATCGGCGGGCACTTCGCGCGGCGAAATCACGCGGGCTTCGGTCAATTCGCGATCCAGGGCGTCGGCGCTGTCCTGCCATTCCTTTCGGCCGAAAACGCGGACTACCGCGATGAGCTCCTTGAGGCGATCCAGGTCATACTGGTTCACGCAGGTGGCGCGGTACTCCGCTATGCCGGGGACGGCGTCCCGGCGATCCGGCGAAGCTCCCTCCATGAGCCGAAAGAGCATATCCCGCATTTCACGAGCGGCCTTGGCGATGGAATCCGCCTGGATGCTCCCGCTCCAGTAGCCCATGAACGAGGTTACGAGACCGTCGAGGTAGACGGCCATTTTCACCGCGGACGTGTCGCGGCGCCCATGGGCCTTTCGGTAGCGATCGAAACAGTGCTCCACGAAATCGACGTAGCGCTTGTGCAGCTTGTTGACGCGCGGGCCGAGCTGCTCCGGGCTGGGCTCGATCCCGAGGTAACTCGGGAACGAGAACGGCTGGAAGAAGAGCCGGTCCTTGTTGTGGTTGTAGAGCCGGAGGCGGATCACGTCGAGCACAGCCTCCTCGGGGCTTGCGGCCTTGACGAACGACGTAAGCCGCTCCAGCACCGCCTCGCCGATCCGTTCCGCGACCTGGGCGTAGAGATCTTCCTTTCCCTGGAAGGTGTTGTAGAGGGTTCCGACGGACACGCCGGACTCCCTCGCGACGGCTTCCATGGTGGTTTGTGCGAAGCCGCGCGACTGGAAGAGCTGTTCGGCGGCGTCGAGGATATCGTGGAGACGTTTGTTGTGGGCCATGATGTACACCCGAATTGAAGAGTAATTCAAAATTGAGCGCACATTCATTCTAACTGATATTTCGGGGTTTGTCAAAAACCTGGTCCCGTAGGTGGGGTTACGGTCGGCCGCACTGCGGACTGGGATGTCCGCAATCCTTTGCGCCTTCGGCGCGTTGCGGGCGGGCCGTCCACCACGGCGCATCTTCGACCCGCGGTCCCATTGGGCCAGGCTTTTGTTGTGGTGTGGGGTGATGTGGGAGACGCGGGCTTGCTTTGCCGCGGACATGTCCGCGATCCTCGCGCCTTCGGCGCGATGGACAGCCGGGACGGCTATCCTACATTTGCGCCTTTCGGCGCTGAACACAGCCGGGACGGCTGTGCCACTTTCTTTTTGAGATGGTTTTGGTGGGGGGGGCAGGGGAACTTCTTGGAGGTGGGCTCCCGTTGCCGCAGACAGGAATGTCCGCGATCCTTTGCGCCTTTCGGCGCTGAACACAGCCGGGACGGCTGTGCCACTTTCTTTTTGAGGTGGTTTTGGTGGGGGGGCAGGGGAACTTTTTGGAGGTGGGCTCCCGTTGCCGCAGACAGGAATGTCCGCGATCCTTTGCGTCTTTCGGCGATTGACAGGCGATCATACTGTGCGGGCGCGTGGACTCGGGCGCGCGCATCCCGTAGAATAGCGATTGTGTTTGTTGACGCCGCCATGTTGGGGCCGCGCTTCCGGTGTGGATGGCGCCGCGCGCCGCCTGGGGCCATGAAAGGACTTTCGCATGCGACTCCCCCTGCTACTTGCCGTGATGGTATTCGCCGTGACGCTGCCGGCCCTGGAAATTTCGGAAGGCTCCCGGATGATCCGGGTTCCGTACAACCATCCGGGCCTGGTGTCGGATCTGGGGGTGGGGCTTTGGGCGACGCCGATGCCGATCGACTGGGACGGGGACGGGGACTACGACCTGCTGTGTTACACGGTGGACAAGCCCTACAACGGCATTTATTTTTTCGAGAATGTTTCGGGCAATGTGGATTGGCCGATCTTCAAGCCGGCGGTGCGCCTTTCTCCGGCGAACCGGAATGTGATGATCTCATATGATGGCGACGAGTATTTCGTGACGGAGCCGGGCAAGGTGTATCCGGATTTCCAGAACACGTTTCTGGAAAACCCGGTGGCGATTCCCTATGAGCCGACGTTTCGTGCGACGCGCGCGAACCAGTGGAAGTTTGTGGACTACGACGGCGACGGCGTGCGCGATCTTGTCGTGGGGGCGGGCGACTGGACCGAATATGGCTGGGACGATGCGTATAACGCGCAGGGCGAGTGGACGAATGGCCCAATCCGGGGCCATATCTACGTGATGCGCAACACGGGAACGAACGCGGCGCCGGCCTACGCCGAGGCGATGCAGGTACGGGCGGGCGGCGCGCCGCTGGATGTGTTCGGGTGCCCCTCCCCCAATTTCGTGGATGTGGACAACGACGGCGATCTGGATATCATCGCGGGGGAATTTCTCGATCGTATCAGCTATTTTGAGAACACCGGCACGCGCACGGAACCCGTGTACGCGGCGGGGCGCTTCCTGGAGATCGATGGCGAAACGCTGCACCTCGATTTGCAGATGCTTCAGGTGGTGGCGTTCGACTGGAACCGCGACGGCCATGTGGACATTATCGTGGGCGAGGAGGATGGCCGTGTGGTGATGCTGCTTGGGACGGGCCGCTTGAACGATGGTCTCCCGGAGTTTGCGCCGCCGCGCTATTTTCAGCAGGAGGGCCAGTGGCTCAAGGTGGGCGCGCTTTCGACGCCGGTGGGCGTGGATTGGGACGGGGACGGCGACGAGGACCTGATCGTGGGCGACACGGCGGGCTATATCAGCTTTGTGGAGAACCTGGGCGGCGGCGCGACGCCGACGTGGGCGCGGCCGGTGTATTTGAAGGCGGGCGGCGAGACGATCCGTATCCAGGCGGGCCCGAACGGATCGATCCAGGGGCCGGCGGAGGCGAAATGGGGCTACACGGTGTTGAATGTGGCCGATTGGGATCACGATGGGCTGCACGACATCGTGATCAATTCGATCTGGGGCAAGGTGGAGTGGTTCAAGAACATCGGCGCGCCCGGCAAGCCCGAATTGGCGCCCGCCCAGCCGGTGACGGTGGCGTGGGAGGGTCCGGCGCCGAAGCCCGCGTGGAACTGGTGGGATCCCGAGGGCAACGCGCTGGTGACGCAGTGGCGCACGACGCCGCAAGTCATCGATCTGAATGGCGACGGGCTGAACGACCTGGTGATGCTCGACACGGAGGGCTACCTCGCCTTTTACGAGCGCGCCAGGGACGGCGAGAACCTTACGCTGCTGCCGCCGAAGCGCATCTTCCAGGATGAAAACGGCGAAACCCTGCGCCTGAACGAACGGGACGCGGGCGGCAGCGGACGCCGGAAGTTCGTGCTGACGGACTGGGACGGGGACGGGAAAATCGACCTGCTGCTGAACAGTAAGAACATGGACTTTCTTCGGAATATCGCGGAAGCGCCGGGCGAATACCGATTCAAGAATGAAGGGCTCGTCGATCCGCATCTCCTGGCGGGCCACACGACCTCCCCCGCGACGGTGGACTGGAACGGGGACGGCATCTCGGATCTGCTGATCGGCGCGGAGGACGGATTCTTCTATTACGTGGAGAATCCGCGGACCGCGCCCTGAGTGAGTGCGCCTGGGCTGGGCTTGCTCGGATTTTCGAGCGGGGCCGCCTGACTTGCTGTTGGTCGAACCGCTTGTGTTTTGGCATTGGGTGGCTGGCGCAACTATCGGGCGCGGGAGCGGACGGGTGATGAGCCGTAAGCAGATACGTTTTGTCATGGTGGGCGGATTCCTGGGATCAGGGAAGACGACGGCGCTGCTGCGCCTGGCGGGAATGTATGCAGCGCGGGGGCTTCGTGTTGGGATCATTACGAATGACCAGGCGGAGGGCCTGGTGGACACGATGGCGTTTCGCGCGGCGGGCTATGCGACGGAGGAGATTCCGGAGGGCTGTTTCTGCTGCCATTTTGATCGCCTGCTGGAGGCGTCGGGACGCCTCGCGGATGGGGTGGAGCCGGATGTGATTCTGGCGGAGCCGGTGGGGAGCTGCACGGACCTGGTGAACGCGGTTATTCGCCCGTTGCAACAGGTGTATGCGGGACGCTTTTCCGTGGCGCCGTATGCGGTGCTGGCCGATCCGGAGCGTCTGCTGGAGTCCCTGGACGCGGCGGGGCCGATGGGGCTGTCGCGCAAGGTGACGTATTTGTACAAGATGCAGCAGAACGAGGCGGATCTGATCGCGATCAACAAGACGGATGGGATCGACCCGGATCGTCTGGCGCGGGTCATCGAACTGGTGGAGCGAAACTTTCCGGGGGCGGGCTATCTGCCGATTTCCGCGCGTACGGGGGCTGGATTTGAGGCGTTCGCGGCGTGGCTGGACGCGCCGGCGGAGCGGGCGGGGCGGCGTCCGGCCGAGGTCGATTATGCGCGCTACACGGAGGCGGAGACGGCGCTGGGCTGGCTGAACGCGCGGGTGCGGCTTTCCGCGGCGCGGGCGTGGGACGGAGACGCTTTTTTGCGGCGGTTTGCGGAGGAGTTGCAAGGGGCGCTTTGCCGCGCGGGGGGCGAGATCGGCCACTTTAAGGCGCGGCTGGTTGCGGAGCGCGGCGCGGAGGGCGCGATACACGCCACACGTAACGCGACCGGCCCGGAAGTGGCGCTTCGGCTGGACGCACCGCTTGCGCGGGGAGCGCTGGTGGTGAATCTCCGGGCGGAAGCGCACCCGGAGACGCTTCGGGCAGCGATGGAGGGCGCGCTGGACAGGCTTGGCGGTGAATTTGGGCTGAAAATCGAGGTGCTTCAGGGGGAGGCCTTTGCGCCTTCGCCGCCGGTACCCCCGCCGGCTTCGCGGCTGGCGCCGCCGAACGCGATCTGAGGAGCGCCTCTCCCCCACTCCGGGATGGGTTGGGTCCCAATGCCTTTTATGCCGCCCCGCTGGGGCTCAAATGTTGGCGGCTGGTAACCCAGGGTTCCGCCGCGGCGGACTACGACGGTATGCCGCCGCTGCGCGGCTGAACCGGGCGGGATTACGCTGACGAAGTCATGCAACAATTCCCACGTCTCCACACGGGCAAGCCCTGTGGGGCTTGACCGTGGCACCCTTGTAGTTTTGTTGGTATTCGTCAGAGACTGAGGGTGATTTTGAAGGAAAGTAGCACTTCAGCGAAATGAAGCACCCACCGGCTTGGAGGCGAATCTCGGTCAAAGCGGGCGTGAATGGCAGGATCGCGGACATTCGTGTCTGCGGCAACGGGAGCTCGGGAAATAAAGCGAGGTAATTGGTTTGGAATAGATCCCCGGCGTCCCCAGGAGCTGAAAGCATTGGGGACCCGCGCCTCTTTACATACACATCGATCACGAAATGTCTTGCGCTCGTCCTGCCGCAGACAGGAATGTCCGCGATCCTTTGCCGCGCTTCCTCGTATGTTAACGGTCCGTTCGTGCCGTTTCCGCGCGTTTCCGCTTCAGGCTGCTAAAATATTACGACAGAAAATTGAAACAGGTTGGAATCCCGATCCAACTGCAACGCCCAACCTGTCTCAAATTCGAGCCTCTACGGTATGCCGCGAAAGGGTCAGGCACCGTTGAGCTTGACGCGGATCTGTTTGCGCTCGCCGTCGCGGTAGATGCCGAGGACGACGGTGGCGAAGGGGTTTGTGGCGACGAGATTTTGGAAGTCGGCGCTGTTCAGGACGTCGGCGCCGTCGAACTTGTAGACGAAGTCTCCCTGGCGCAGTCCGGCGGCTTCGGCGGGCGAATCCTTGTAGCAGGCGAGGATGACCGCGCCGTACTGCGCTGGCCAGCCCTTGCGATCGCGCAGATGCCGCTCGTCGGGTTCGCCCTCGAGATGCGCGACTTGCAGCACGTCTTCGTGGAAGACGCCCAGATAGCCCGCGGGCGGCTGGTCGCTGTCTTTCTTGACGAAGGTCACGGGGAACCACTCGTCGGTGGGCATGCCGTTGATCTTGGCGCGGCCGTGCCGCCAGCGGCGGCGGCCTTCGGCGGCGCGCCCGTCCAGGGTGAGTTCGTAGTCCTCGTAGGCCCATTTGTCGTCGCGGCTGGCGTGTATGCGCGGCAGCAGGCGGCCCTTCTCCTTCGAGAAGATCTGGAGTGCGGAGAGCGTGTAGCGCCGGGTGAATTTGAGGGTGTAGTCGTGCACGGACGCGTCGACCACCTCGAGGTCCTTTTCGCCGGAGTGTACGCGAAGCGCCCATCGCCCTCCGTCGTTGGTGAGTTCGAATCCGAATTCGCCTTCGGCGCCGTAGATGAACTGGCGGTATTCGCCTTCGAGCTTGATGGCGCGGACTTCGCCGCCCTGGCGCAGGTGGGCTTCCCGGTAGTAGTACTGGGCGATCTCGTTTCTCGGGTCGAGGTAGAGCGCCTGTAGCATGGTGTAGAGGCAGCGGGTGTACTGGGCGGCCTCGAACTGCTTTTCGCCCTGGTGTATGAGGAGGTCGAGGCTGCGCCTCTGGTAGTCTTCGCGGCGTTCCCGCTCGTTGGCGCGGGCCCGTAGCAACGCCATGTTTTCCTGGCGGGCGGTTTCCCGTTCGGCCTCGGCGCGTTCGCGCCAGCCCTCGGATTGCAGCTCGCGGGCGTTTCGAAGGCCGATGTCGGTCATCTCGCCGCGCTCGATGTCCACGAGGATGTGTGCGGTTCGGTTGGCCAGCACGGTGACGACTTCCCGGTGTTCGATGCCCCGGGCGGAGAAGGTGGCGAGGTAACGCCCGACGCGCACGCCGTTGGCGGTCCAGCGGTCCTCGGTCTTGACGATTTCCTCGTCGCTTCCGGTGAGGCCGATCCCGTGCAGGGTGATGAGACATTCGACGGGAATGGTCTGAATGACGATGCTGCCCGTGGCGCGCGCTGACTCCTCGTCGATATCCGCCTGCGGATCCAGGAGCGCGTCGAGTTTGGGCGCCTTGAAGACGTAGACCTGCTCGGGTTCGAGGAGGAAGGTGTCGCTGTTCGCGGGCTGGTAGCCCTCTTTTTCAACGCGGACAACGTGGGGACCGGCGGGCACGCGGCGCAGCAGCAGCCCGCCTTCGCCGGAGACGCCAACGAACTTGTTGTCGAGAAAGACTTTCAGATCGGGCTCGCACTGCACTTCGATGAAGCCGTGGCCGGCTCCCCGGGCCGGGGCGCACAGCGCCACGAGACAGACCAGGGCGGCCAGCGCGGCCATTCTGCATCGATTCAAGCGGCTCAATTCGTGCATACGCCTTCTTCACCCGTTGTGGCGCGGGGCGCGGTTCATGGCGTTTCGCCCAGGGACTGTACCCGCAACAGCACGGCCTGTTCGCCTTCGGCATCGGAGATGGAGACGCCGGCCACGCCCGCGCCGCCGTCCGCGGTTTCGACCGCGGCGTAGCCCACGCCGGCGCCGGGCGAACCCGCTTCGAGCAGCACATTGCCGCCGGCATCGGTCCGGATAACGGTGATTTCGGCGCCGCCCTCCGCGCCGTGATCGATGGATCCCGCGAGCAGGTAGCCACCGCTGGCGGAGGCCGCGATGTCGAGCGCCTGGTCCGCGCCGAGGCCGCCAATTGCGCGCTCCCAGAGCACGGCGTCCAGATCCTCGGTGATGCGCACGAGCAGCATATCGGGCGCGCCGGCCTCGCCGCCCGGGGTGGAGCCGGCGAGCGCGAAGCCCGATTCCGGGCTGGCGGCGATACCGCGAACGCCACAGGCGCCGAACTGGGGCAGGTGCAGCCGCGCGGTTTCGCTCAAATCGGCGCCGGCGAGGATAACCCAGCCGCCGGTGTCGTCGCCGCCGGCCACGGCCAGTTCCCCGGACGCGGTTTCCACGAGGTCCCAGGCGCGATCGCCACCGCCGCCGCCGTGCCAGGCTTCGGCCCGCACGCCGCCCATTTCGTCCAGCAGGACGATCCAGGCGTATTCGGCGCCGCCGCCGGGCGCGCTGCTTCCGGCCAGGGCGTATCCGCCGCCCGACAGGGCAACGACGGCCTGTGCGACGTCGGCCCCGGGACCGCCGATCCGGCGTTCCCAGGCGAGGTCGCCGTTCGCATCCAGCTTCACAACATAGGCATCGGCGTCGCTTGCGCCGGGGCCATCACAAACACCGGCGAGCAGGAAGCCGCCGCCCGTGGCGACGAGATCGTGGACCTGCTGGTCCCCGGCGCCGCCGAAGGCCCTGGGCCAGCCGGGCAGGGCGTTGCCACTGTCATCGGTCAGGACGAGCATGGCGTCCCACCCATCGCCGCCGCCCGCGTCGAGTGCTCCGGCGATGGCGAAGCCGCCCTGTGGCAACTCAATCAGCGCGTGGCCCCGGCTGGTCTCGCCCGGGGGGGCGAAGGCGACGGATTTGGCGTTGACGGTGATGAAGGCGGGCTTTGATGCGGATGCCACCCCCTGCGCGGTTGTAATGGTGAGCGTAACGTCGTAATCGCCGGGCGCGGCATAGGATTTGACCGGATTGGCGGTCTCGGAGGTCGTTCCATCGCCGAACTCCCAGAGCCGGCCTGTGATGGTCAGGTTGCCCAGAGCGGTGGTGTTGGTGAAGGCCACCGTAAGGGGTGCGGCGCCCGAGGTCACGTTGGCGGCGAAATCCACCACGGGCCTGACATTCACGTAGCCCGTGCGGGTGGTGGTCTGTGAACCCGCGGCGGTCGTTACGGTCAAGGCGACGTTGTAGATGCCCGGCTCGGCGTAGGTGTGGGACGGGTTCTCCGTCTGGCTGGTCGTTCCGTCGCCGAAGTTCCAGAGCACGCTGGCGAGCTCCAGCGAGCCCAGCTCGGTGGTATTCGTAAAATTCACCAGGAGGCTGCCGTCGCCCGAGAGGGTGTCGCCCGTGAACGAGGGATTGGGCCGTACAATGATATAGCCGGTGCGGGTCCGGACGTCGTTCTGGCTGTCCAGTGTGGTGCGGAGGGTTAACCGCACCGTATAGACGCCGGGCTCGGCGTAGGTGTGGGTGGGGCCCGCTTCGGTGCTGGCCGGCGAGCCGTCGCCGAAGTCCCAGGAGCGCGACACCACTTCAAGCGGTCCGAGGGCCGTCGTGTCGGTAAAGGTGGTTGTCAGCGTGCCCGTTCCCGAAACGGCCGAGGCGCTGAAGTTCACGGCGGGCCTCACGACGATGTAGTCGGTTTTCGTTTCGGTATCGCTGCCCACGGTGGAACTTGCGGTCAGGGACACGGTGTAGACGCCGGGCTGGCTGTAGACCTTGCTGGGGTTACGCAGGGTGCTTGTGCCGCCATCGCCGAAGTCCCAGGCCCATCCGGTCAGGCTTTCGCTGCCGGCGGTGCTGGTGTCGGAGAAGAGGACGGTCAGCGGCGCGGCTCCGGTGGTGACGTTCGAGGAGAAATCGGCGGAGGGCAACTGGCGCACGGTGATCAGGTTGGGCTTGGATAGCGTGCTGCTTCCGGCGGCGGAGGTTACGGTCAGGGAGACGGAGTAGATGCCGGCCTGGTTGTAGGTCTTCGTCGGGTTTTGCTGCGTGCTGCTTGTGCCATCGCCGAAATCCCACGCCCAGGCGGTGATCTCGGAGGAGCCGGCGGTCGACTGGTCGGCAAAGGACACCGCCAGGGGGGCCGCGCCGCTGACCGGGGTGGCCGAGAACGCGGCCACGGGCTTCTGTTCGACCTGGATGTAATTGACCTGGGTGACGGAATTGCTGCCGACGGCCGTGGAAATGCCGAGGGTCACGTTGTAACGGCCTGGCCGGCTGTAGGAGTGGAAGGGATTGCGATCGGTGCTCGTGCTGCCGTCGCCAAAGTCCCACTGCCAGCTGGTAATGGGTGCGGAGCCGGCGTCACTCAAGTCGGTGAACTGGACGGTGAGCGGGGCCTCGCCGTTTCTGGGTGTGGCGCTGAAGGCGGCGCGGGGGGCGCGCTGGGCCGTGATGAAGCTGCGCTTGGTGGCGGTGTGCCTCCTTCCCGTGGAGGTGGTCACGGTAAGCGAGACATCGTATACGCCATCGCTGGCGTAGCGGTGGCTCGGGCTGGGCAGGGTGCTGCTTGTGCTGTCGCCGAAGTCCCAGAGCCATTCCGCAATCACGTCGGAGCCGCCGGAGGAGAGGTCGGTGAAGTTCACGTTGAGGGGGGCTGGGCCGGTTGTGGGGGAGGCGCTGAAGTTCGCGCGGGGGAGCTCCTCGACGACAATGAGGTTGCGCCGCGTGACGATGGGGCTCATGCCTACTTCAGAGGTCACGGAAAGGGAGACGGTGTAGCTGCCCGCCGCGGTGTATACGTGCGAGGGGTTCTGGCGCGTGTCGGTGGATCCGTCGCCGAAGTCCCAATTCCACCGGGTAATCGGTGAGGAGCCCGCGTTTGAGGTGTCCGTGAACTGGACCGCCAGCGGGGCGGCGCCGGCCGTGGGCGAGGCGGTGAAGGAGGCGGTGGGCCGCTGTTGCACCGTGATGAAATTGGCCTTGGTCTCGGTGCTTTCGCCGATTTCCGTGATCACTCTGAGTTTGACGGTGTAGGTCCCGGGATCGTCGTAGAGGTGGACGGGGTTTATTTCTTCACTTGTGGAACCGTCTCCGAAATCCCAGGCGTAGGAGGTAATGGGCGCGGCGCCGGCGGTGGACAGGTTGCTGAAGGTGACTTGCAGGGGGCCTTCACCGGTGCGCGGGGATGCGGTGAAATTGGCGCGCGGAAGTTCGCGGACGGTGATGAAGTCGTTTCTGGTTTCGGTGTCGTTTCCGAGGCGGGTGGTGACGGTGAGTGTAACGCGGTATCTTCCGGGCGCGGTATAGACGTGGCTGGGATTCTGCGCGGTGCTTCTCAGTCCATCGCCGAAGTCCCACTGCCATCCGATGATATCGGTTGAGCCGGCATTGGACTGATCGACGAAGAGGACGGTAAGCGGTACGTTTCCCTCGGTGGGGGTGGCGGTGAAGGCGGCTTCGGGCCCTTCGAAGAGCGGGCAGCCCATTAAGATCGAGGACAGAGCCAAGCAGGCGATCCCCGCGACCAGCTTTAGACGCATTACCTTCCCTTTCGGCATTCCGGACGCTGCCACCGTCAACCCACACTTGGCTCCTGGCGCGCGCGACGGGATGGCGATAGTGATCGCGGGGCGGCCACGGGACAGGGGGCCAGGCGGCCCTCGGGCTCCCAACCCCATCGCAATCCGTACGCGGAACGGCATACCAGATCAATGGAACCTTAGCCTGTCGCCCGCCTGCTTGTCAACCACCGAATGAGGCGATTCGCATTTAATCCGGGACGCACCCGTTGGGCGGCGGGAGAGGAAATGAAGCGCGAATGGGCGCCGCTTGGGCTTTGGGTGAGAGCAAAGAGAAAAGGGCGACCACCACGACGGGCGCGGAGGCCACCGTGCAACCGTTGGCCGCAACCGATTTCATTGAACCGCGAATGGACGCGAATGAAGAAATGATGGCTCATCCGGTTTGAAGGTACGTCGGCAACGAGAACGGCAAATAGGAGTAGTTTGCTCGGTTCTCTTTTCCGGGCGGCGATGCTGTGAGCGGATACGAGATCCTTTGGATCGTGTCTGCAGCGCAGACGGTATATTCGGCAGCAGAACTGAATGCGAACGCACTCTTTCGGCCCGAAGGGCCAACGGAGTTTTCAGCCCCGGGCAACGCCCGGGGATTGAGCGGCGGGTTTCTTGTACGCCCTGAAAGGGCAGCGCAGTCGAATTTCAGAAACGCTGGGCTGGCTCACCACTGCGCTGCCCTTTCAGGGCGTGGAAGGTGGTGTCCCCGTGTTCCCTGGGCGTTGCCCAGGGCTGGGAGCTGCGCTGGCCCTTCGGGCCGAAAGACCAGAGGAAACGATTTCGCCAACAGAGGCTCTTGCCGGCATACATTGACGGTTCCGGACAATTCGGGCACGGAGAAACGCCTGTGAATAGTCCCGTACGCTCAAACCGGATGAGTCTGAAATGATCACCACGAAGGGCACGAAGTCCACGAAGTCCACGAAGGAAAGAGGTTGGAGAAGGATTGATATTCACGCGACGGCGCAGAGGAGAAAAGCCGCAAAGGAGACGATCCAGGGCGTGATGCGCGGTTACGGTGGGCGGGGGATTGGATTTGGAGCCACAAAGAGCGCAAAGATCACAAAGAACACAGCGCAGCCTCTGGCCGCAACCGAAGAGATGATCACCACGAAGGGCGCGAAGTTCACGAAGAGAAAGAGAGACGAAGCTTTGACCGCAGAGAACGCAGAGAGCGCATAGGGTGATTTCTTGTACGCAGAGGGATTGGGTGGATGATCTAGAGCGCATTTTTAACCACGAATGAACACCAATGCACACGAATGCATCGGGAGCAGCCGCGGGCGGCAAACGGACAAAGTTGAACCGCGAATGGACGTGAATTCACGCGAATGAAGAAATGATGGGTTCGGTCCTGGAAATCCGAGTCTGGCCTTCCAGCGTTGATGGGCCGTTCGAAGGCGCCGTGCCCCGCGTCAGCCTGGAGGGCCAGGCCACGTTGGCGCACGTTGAAGGATTGGGGTGATTTTGGGGTCACGGGGGCTGAGTGAGCGATTGCCGGGCGTTGCATTCGATCGGGCAACCCTGTATCGTAGAGCGCATTCGGATCGGGCTTAACTCGAGGCGCGGCCGCACCCGGGTAGCGCCCACTGTCAACAACGTGGCGCCGGCGCGGCGTGGGCCGGCAGGTGTTGTGGGAAGAATTGATGGCAAGCGTGTGCCGACATGCGGTGTTTTCGGGGATTGTCTGCGTTCTCGCGGCGTCGTGCTCCGCGCCGAAGGGCGATCCGGGCGACCTGGAGGCCGGACGCCTTGCCCCGGAGTTTATGGCGCGGCAGGCGGAGCCCATCCTGCCGCTTCCACCGCAGAACCTGCCCGCGGGGCGGGTTGCGCTTGGACGCCGGTTGTTTCACGAACCTGCGCTGTCCGGGGCGCAACGGCGCATCAGCTGCGCGACGTGCCACCCCCTGGAGCGCGGCGGGACGGCGGGTGATGGCGGCCCCGGGATCGCGGTGGGGGAGCACGATTACGATATTCCGACGGTCTTCAATTCGGCCGGCCAATTCGCGTATTTCTGGAACGGGCGAACACAGTCGCTGGAGGGCGTGATCCAGTCGAAGGTCCGTTCGGAGAACGCGCTGGACGCCGAGTGGAGCGAAGCGCTTGCGCGCCTGGAGGGCGACGCGAGTTACCAGGAAGATTTCCGGCGGGCCTATCCTGAATCGGGGATATCGGAAAGCGCGGTGGAGAATGCGCTCTCCACATTCCTGCAAAGCCTGGTGACGCCGAACGCCGATTTTGATCGGTTTCTGAACGGCGAGTCGCTGCCGGAACCGGCCCGGGAAGGCTACCAGCTCTTCAAGGATCTTGGATGTGTCCGGTGCCACCAGGGCGCGGGGGTTGGCGGGAACCTGTACGCATCGTTTCAGAGCTACCTCGAATCGCGGGTTCCCGCGAAGACCTCGGACCTCGGCCGCTTCAACGTTACGGGGAATGAGGCGCACCGCTACCAGTTCAAGGTTCCGGGCCTGCGGAATGTCGCGGTGACGGCCCCGTATTTTCACGACGGATCGGCGGAGACGCTTGATGCGGCCGTGGAGCTGATGGCGCGCCACCAGCTCGGCCGCGAGTTGCGGGCGGGCGAGATCAGCCGGATCGTGGCTTTTCTGGAGTCATTGACGGGGTGGTACGACGAGCGCCTGCTGGGCGCCCGGCGGGAGCAGGCAACGGAATGATTCGCCGGATTACAGGAATGGACCTGGGGATGTGGTCGGTGCTTGCGATCATTTTGCTGGCGCTGGCGCTGTACGGTTCGGGCCTGGGGCGCGGCGGGGAGCGCGCGGCGTATGACGAGGCGTTGCTTGCGCTCACGGCGACGGACGCCGCGCTGGACCGGGACTTGCACCGGTTGCAAAGCAATGCGCTGAATCACTATGACTCCGTGGTTTTCGCCACGCGTCAAATGCGCCGCATCGAGAACCGGCTGAGCCGGGAGCCGTCCGGCCTCGAAGCGGGCCCCTTCGCCGACGCGCGCGTGGAGACGTCCGTATTGCTGGGGCAGAAGCTGTCCCTTGTGGAGGAATTCAAGACGGCGCACGCGTCCTGGCGGGCGGCGCTTTCCTCCTTGCCGGCGTTTGTGGACGCGTGGCAGGGATCCGCCGCTCCGGGCGGCCCGGGAATGGCGCCGTTTCTGACGGCGATGCAGGCCTATATGCTCTCGCCGGACGCGGCCCGTGAGGCGCTGCTGCGCGAACAGCTCGCCGGTCTGGATGCGGCGGGGGCGGAGTCTCTCGACCGGCTGTCCGGGCAGATGGAGCGGGCGGTGGCCGCGCGCGCGGAGCTTGCGTCGGTACAGGAACAGCTTTCGGCTCTGAGGCTGGACGAATCGGGCGCGCGGCTCACGTCGCTCTTTCACGAAGCGCGGCGCGCCTCGGAACGGCGCGGGGCCTATTCGATTTCCGGGGCGATCGCCGCGCTGGTGCTGCTTTTCGCCCTGCTCAGCTGGATCCCGCGCTGGGGCGCGGCGCGCCGGGAAGGGGCCCTTCGCGGCGAACAGGAGGCGTTGAAGCAGGCGCTGAACGAGGCGCGGGCCCAGTCCGCGGAGTTGCAACGGGGCGGGCAGGAAGAGGCGGCGCGGCTGAACGAGGAGCGGCTGAAGGCGTTGATCGCGCATTCCTTCGAGGTGGTGGCCATTGTATCCCGGCAGGACAATTACATTTACGTTTCACCGGCTTCGCGCGAGATTTACGGGCTGACCGAGAAGGAACTGATCGGGAAGAGCGTGTACGAGGGCATCCACCGGGAGGACCTGATCAAGGTGCAGGACTACTTCACGCTGGCGCAGAAGGAATTGCAGACAGACCAGACGATTATCTACCGGGTGATGGACGCGTACGGGAAGTGGCACCTGGTGGAATCGTACGCGTCCAACCAGTGGACGAACCCGGCGGTGCGCGGCATGGTGCTGAACACGCGACGGCTTCACCCGGTGGAGAGCGCGGCGCTGCCGTGATCGGTGCGCCCCGGGGCGGTAGTTTTCGTGGTATAACTTAGGGTGTCGTGGCCGCTGTGGCTGGCGGGCGGCCTGACGAAGGCGGTTGCATGGCGGAAAACACAAGCGCATCAAAGCCCGTTGGAAAAGGCAAGTATATTGTCAAGGACAACGACTGCATGTCCTCGATAGCGGAGGCGCACGGCCATTTCTGGCAGACGATCTGGGACGACCCCGACAATGCGGAGCTGAAGGAGGTCCGGAAGGACCCCAATATCCTGATGCCGGGCGACCGGGTGACGGTCCGCCCGATCACGAAGAAGAACGTGTCCAAGGCGACCGGCGCGAGCTACCGTTTCCGGCGCAAGGGGGTGCCCGCGAAGCTTCGCGTGCGGCTGATGAAGCACGGGGAGCCGCGCATGCACGAATCGTACCGCGTGGACATTGACGGGCGCCTTTCCCGGGGCGTTACGGACGCCGAGGGCTATGTGGACATCTACATCCCCTGCGGCGCGCGCAAGGGGAAGCTCTGGGTGGGCCCGCCGGAGGAAGAGAAGCTCTATATCCTGGATCTGGGGACGACGCTTCCGGTGGAGCGGGTCAAGGGCGTCAAGCAGCGGCTTTCGAATCTGGGGTATCACTGCGGCTTTGTGGACGATGAAATCACCCGGGTCTACCGGGACGCGCTGGCCAAGTTCCAGAAGGACAGCGGGCTTCCGGAGACGGGTGAAGCGGATGAAACCACCCGGCAGAAGCTGGTCGACGCGCACCGTTCCTGAACCAGAAGGCGGACAGTTATACGATGGACAGCGGTACGAACCCTCCCCCAAGCAGCGACTCGACGACGGACACGAACCCGGTCGAAGAGGACGAACTCTACGACATATCGAACCCGCTTGCTCCGGACGAGATTTTCGAATCCGAGCTGATCGACGGCACGATTAATATCGATGTCGTCCGGCGGGATGAGGAAGTCGCGGACCCGCTTCAGGCGAGCCGGACGCGGGCGGTTCCGCGTGCGGTGAGCGAGGAAAGCCAGACGGCCTCGACGCTGGACGAGCCGCTGGCGAAGCTGCCGATTGTGGACGTTCACTGCCACATCCACGGGGTGAGCCTTTCGAAGACGAAGTCGGCCGTGGACAAGTTTGAAAAGCACGGGCTCTTCAACGGGAACGACCTGAGGAGCGAGAAGAAGCGGCAGGCGTATGTGAAGGCGCTCTCGGAGTACTACGCGAAGGGCGAGGAATCCTACACGGTTAAGGTTGTTCAGGCGCGGCGCTTCGGCCACTGGAATTTCAAGGACGACCCGTGGGTCGCCAAGAAGATCATCAACAGCACGCAGCGCTTCCAGGACGCCACGGATCGCCAGGACATCGGCAACCCGATTATCGTGACGCCGATGCTGCTCGATTTTGGCTATACGCCGCTGGGCACGTCGATCGCCAGCAAGGCGGCGAAGGCGAAGGGCTCCGGCGACAGCATGACGGAGACGGAAGCGCGCAAGGAGGAGACTGCGGACACGGGGATCTCTTACTTCTCCAAGTCGCCGCGCTCCGAAAAGCACCACCGCTTTTTCACGCGCAGCGACGCGGCGATCCGGCACCAGGTGGAGGTGCTGCACCTCATGGCGAAGCTCTGGCCGGGCCAGATCCTTCCGTTTTGCCCGTTTGACCCGCGGCGGCCGAACGGGCTCGACATCGTAAAGGCGGCGATGGACACCCAATCGTATGTCGGGGTGAAACTGTACGCCCGGTGCGGCTGGATGCCGTACAACAACGCGGCGATGCACGGCGAGGAGGTCGGGCAAACGCTGGACGAGCGGCTGGACGAGTTTTACACGTACGTGACGGCGAACGACATCCCGATACTTAACCACACGAGCCCGACAGGCCACCCGCCGGACGGGGCGCTGGTTTTTCCGTGGCGTTTCACGGCGGAAGCGAATGACACGGACCGTGCGGCGGCGGCGGCATTCTCGCCGGTGGGGTATCCGCCGGCGCACTGGACGAAACCGGACCGGTACCGGCGGGACCGCACGAAGAGCCAGAAATCGCTGGAGAAGATGCGCTACGAGATTACCGGGTTCGGGTTTTACTGCCTGTACGACCAGCTCACGACCTCGCCGTATGCGTGGGAACCGGTTCTGAAGACGTACCCGAAGTTGCGGCTGTGTTTTGCGCACTTTGGATCGAAGCTGGCGGTGTACGCGAACCCGCGGTACGGGATCAACACCCAGGCGGCGAAGGAGGACTGCGATCTGCTCCTCCAGAAGAACCCGATGGTGGCGGGTGCGACGGGCGACCGGAGTTTCAAGGACTATTTCGTGAAGGGGGCGATCCACATCCGCAACGACCACAAAATCCGCGACGATCACGCGAAGGAATCAGCCGCGGAGCTGCTTGCGCCGAAGACCGCGTGGGGCGACTTTCTGGACAAGTGGGCGGCGGAGTACCCGCTGGACTGGTCCGCGAAGATCACGGAGCTGGTCACGCGGTATGACAACGTGTACACGGATCTGTCGTACCTTACGGGGAGCGGCGCGTCGTTCACGGACCTGGTGGAGCCGATTTTCCGGGACGCGCTGGAGCAGCGCGGCAACGCGGGCAAGCTCTACGAGAAGATGATGATCGGGACGGACTGGTATATGACGGAGATTTCGCGGCTGGCTCCGAGCGACTTCTGGGGGCTGGTGGAGAACGCGTGCAAGATGGACAAGGCGCGCTACGACAAGCTGCCGCCGGACGAGCAGCGGAAGCGCACGAAGGTTTGGGACCGGTGGGCGACGAAGAACGCGCTGACGTACCTGAACATCAAGCCGCGGCTCAGCGGGACGGGAATGGACAAGCTGGTGAACGCGTACGGTTGCACGATGGACCAGCTGCCGCCCTGGTGGAAGACGCTGGAGAACTTCTACGACCATCCGGAGCCGGTGGAACCGCCCTGAGGCGGAGATCCGGGCGGCGGGCCTTCAGATGCGGGGCATCTGGCTGGTGGTGACGCTGGCGGTGATCGCGCCGAGATCTTCGAGGCTTTCGACGGGCTTCCAGGGGTTTTCCAGGTGCTGGGTGACCCGCTGGTCGCGTACGTAGAGGTCGCCGTCGTCGTTGACCATAAACAGGAGGTCCTCGACGCGGATGGTCTTGTCGGCTCCGCAGAGCCCGATGGACGCGGTCTCGAAGGTGTCCATCTCCTCGTCCTTTACGCCGAAACGCTCGCGGAGCAACTTGCGGGTTGCCCGGATCTTGGCCTTGAGGATCTCGTCCTGCTGGCGTTCCCAGGCTTCCTTCGCGCGCTGTCGCAGCCCCATATGTCGAATCTCCTGCACGGCGGCGCGCCCGCCGCACTGCCCGACTCCAACTGAGAGTGTACCGCGCGTTCAGCGCGGGTTCAAGGGCGGCGCGCCGGCGCCCGGCTCGTAATCGGCGCGCGGCGGCGCGGTGCGCGGGGCGGGCGGTGCGAGCCGGCGCTCGCGCACGCCGAAATCCCGGTGAAAGACCTCCGACGCCAGGTTGGGATTGCCAATGGAATCGGCCGCCACGCCGGCGGGGATGTGTAGCGTCACGGGGCCGCGATCGGGGCGCACGTCGAACGTGTATTCGCGCCCGCCCTCGCGACTGGTGAAGGTGACGAGCCGCCCGCTGGTCACGGCGATGTCCTCGCGCGTGAATCCGGTGACCGGCTCGGAGAAGGTGGCGCGGACCCGAATGAAGCGCGCGTTGCTGGTCTCCGGGGTTTCGAAGGAGGTCAGTTGCACGGTTGGCGGGGTGCTGTCCACGATGAGCGAGTAGACCTGCGATGCGGGATTGCCGTTGCCCACGGCGTCGCGGACGGCATCCTCCGGGACGCGGATGGCCAGGATCCCGTCGCGCAGGGGCGTCACGGCGAAGGTGTAGTCCGTACCGCCGTCGGCGCCGGCGGTACGCACGACGCGCGCGTTTTCCAGGACGGACAGGACGCTATCGTCGAGGCCGAATACGGGCTCGGAGAAGGACAGCGTGATTTCCATGGTGTCGTTGTTGACGACGCCGGCCCGGTCGCTGTGTATCACGCAGACCGGGCGGGTTCCGTCGTAGTCCACCCATCCGTCCTCGCCGGTGGACGCGTAATTGATATTGCCGAAGAGGTCCGCGGCGAGGCCTTCGGGCACGGCCACCTCAATGCGCCCGTCGCCGCCGACTTCGATGACGGTGAGGCGGTAGCGATCGCGTTCGCCCTCAACGCGGTAGCGGATGCCGGTCGCCGTGCCGGCAATGTCGAGCCCGGGGACCATCGGCCCGGTGGGAAAGTCCACGACGGGCTCGTCAATGAGGATGTCGAAGTATATCGGCAGCTGGTTGGTGGGGCTGGGCTGATCGGGCGCGCGCCGGACCTCGACGCGCGGGCGATCGAACTGATTCAGGATGGCCGGGTTCGACAGGCGCCGGTCCCCATCCTCTCGGGGGGACTGGGTGACGGTTACCTCAACCGGACCCCCGGCCGGCCCCGGCTCACCCGCCGTTCCTGCTGGGCCTCCACCGACGGATCGAGTTTTTTTTTATCCCGCATGGCGTCCGCGCCCGGATGCGTGACCGACGTGTACGGTTCGGCGACGGCATCGCGGCGCGGGGCGGCGGGCACGGGCTCACCGATGATCGGCGGTGCGGCGGCGGCCTCGGTCTCGCGCGGTGTGGTGAAGGTCACCTCGGTCGTGTAGAGCGGGCGGTCGGGCGCGGGGACGACCGCCGGCGGGCGGGGCGTGGTGACCCGTTGCGGGACTTCCGGGGCCGCCGGCTGCGGCGGAATTGCGGAGCGGATCTCGGGCTCCGGCGCGGCGGGGCGCGGCGGAATGGCGGGCCGTATCTCGGGCGTCAGCGGCGCGGGCGCGGGCGGCGGGATGCGGGCAGCGCCGACGGCGGCCGGCGGTTGCGCGGGCTGAATCGTTACTTCCGGGGTGGCTGGTGGCTCCCAGGGGGCGCGTGTCCCAGGTTCCGGGGCATCGGCTTCGAGGGCGGGCGCGTGGATAAAGTCGTAGTCCGGGTCAGACGGCGCGGGGCCGGTGTAGACCGGGCGCGGCGCGGTTGACGCGGTTGGCTGAGATGGCGCGGCCGGGGGCGCGGTGTAGGTCACCGGCGAAGCGGGGGCGGGATTGTAGCTGTAGGCGCCATCGGGCATGGGGGTGGACACGTACTTGATCTTGTCGCTCGGCTCGTCCATGGAGGCGTTGGTCTGGACGGGTTCCACGCGTTCGGCTTCGCGGGAGAGCGGGAGCAGTGGCGCTTCGGGGTTGTAGTAGACCTCCCCGCCCTGCTCGTCCGGATAGGCCTCTCCGAGCCCGCGCGGGACGCGGCGCAGGTGCGGCCAGTTGTACGCGTTGGGCCAGTGCTTGAGATCGGGGATATCCTTGTTGAAGCGGAATCCGAGCCAGTAGAAGTATTCGCTGTCCTTGCGCTCGGCGTTGTCGACGACGCGGAAGGGGACGGCGCAGGTGCGGCCATCCTCCAGGACTCGGGCGTCGCCCATGTGGAGGACGACCAGCGGCAGCCAGGGCATTTCGAGGCCCGCGACGCCGCTGGGGCGCGCGAAGCGGTTTATGCCCGGGTTGAGGTCCTCGGAGGTGTAGTAGAAGTGGAGGGCGAGCTTGTCGGAGATGGGCGAGAGCGGGTAGGTTTTCTCGCCCTGGCCGACGACGGGGGAGGCGGGCTCGGTATTGAAGGCTTCGCCGTTGATGCGCATGTAGCGGTAGACCCAGGGGGCGGCTCCGTAGACCTTGCGGGACGGCTGGGGCTCGGGGAAGCGCGGCGGGCGCAGGTCCTGGATTTCGCGCGGCAGTACGACCAGTTCGCAGGTAAGGGGGACATCGCCGCCGATGAAGTCCATGACGGTGATGATCTGATTAAACCATTCGCGTTCGTACTCGGTGCGGATGACCTGATCGCCCTGGAGGCGGTCGAGCTCCTTGTCCACGTCCGGCCATCCGGTCCGCTCGCCCGCCAGGAGCGATCGCGGGTTCTCGCCGCGCGGGGGCTGCTTTATATGCCGCACGAGCTCGAGGGCCTCGTCGAACTGCTCGGGCGTCAGCGGCGGGGTTGCGGTGTCGTCGATAAGCGGGAAGCCGCGGTAGCGCGTGGCCAGGTTGATGAGGTAGTAGCGGGAGAGGTGCTCTCCCTCGTCGGCCAGGAGGCGGACGGCCTGGGTGGAGAGGCTGTTCCAGAACCCGAAATTCGCCTTGTTAATGTTGTTGTCGAGCAGGGACAGGTACGAGGCCATGAACTCGCCCGCGGAAAGTGCGAGCAGGCCGTTGATGGCGTCGCGGTCGATTTTAGGAATGGCCTTCCAGAGGTTGACGACGCGGAGGCATTCGGCGTCGAAGGCGTCGTTGAGACCGCGCATCTTGAGCGCCAGGTCGAGGTGGGCGTCGGTCTGTCCGGGATGGGATTCGGGGACGATATCGACGGCGTAGAGCGCGGTTTCGTAGAGCATTCGGAGGCGGTGGTTTACGTTGTAGACCTCGAGGTTCGACAGGGCGGCGTGGAACTCGCGCCACGTGCCGTAGGAGACCATTTCGGTGTTCTGGTCGACCATGCGGGACCAGTAGTTGATGTACTCCGTGAGGTAGTAATTGAAGACGGTGTTTTTCTCCCGGAAGGTTCGCTGGAGGCGCTCCACGTCCGGCAGGGCGTCTTTCCCGAGCTTCTCCTGGCCGAGGATATCCTTGATGTGGGACCAGAGGGTGAGGAGGTCATACACGACTTCGGTGTTGTAGCCGTCGTCGAACTGCTCCATATCGCCGGAGGGGGTGAGGGGGATTTCGGGGCGTTCGAGCCACTGGGCCTCGACGCGGGAGGAGACGAGCCGGGCGAAGTCGCTGGTGTTGATGGGGAGCGCGTCGACGATCTGCTCGACGACCTTGTAGCGCTGCTGGCGGTAGATGAGGCGGAGCATGGCCTCGGCGGCGTCGCGCCCGCTGGTGAAGCTGTCGGAATTGGTGTCGAAATCGGCGATCTCGCGCACGCTTTCATCGAAGGCTTGCTGCAACTCCTGCAGGTCGATCAGGTAATCGAAGGGATCGTATATGCCCTCGCCCACGACGTAATCGGACTCCTGGAGGAAGCCGTATACATGCGCGCGGAGCTGGTAGCGCCGGAAATCCTGGTATTCGGTCCTTTTGAGGTACTCGCGGTCGGCGCGGAGGATCTCGAAGTCATTGAGAAACTGCGCGACGGACGAATCCACGAGGGCCTTGGTGGCGTCCTTGTAGGCGCGCAGGCGGTTCTTCACGGCCTCGACATGCTTGACGTTCTCGTCCTCGGGGGCGGTCTTTACATTGCCGAGCTCCCGCGTGAGGATGAAATAGTTGTCGTCGATTTCGCCCTGGACGCGCTTCCGCTCGCGATCGCACAGGCGCGCGACATCGACCTCTTCGTTCTCGAAGAGGCGCGCGATGGTTTCGTCCAGCGCGGCCCTTCTGAGGTTCAGGGCCTGCACGTCGCGCCGCCAGGTCGCCAGGATGACGTCGATTTCGTGCACGCTGTCGGGATTGCCGCCGTCCATGGCGTTACGCCAGAGGAGGGACTCTGCGTCGCGGAAGTTGTTCAGGGCGTCGAGCAGCGCGCGCAGTTCGGTGAAGGCGGCTCCTTCGGACACGAAGGCGTCCATGGCTTCCTTGAACTGGTCGACGCCGCTGTCGATGGACTGGTGGAGGCGTTCCGCGGCCCCGGCTCCGCGGAGCACCCTGGCGGGCCACACGACGCTCGGGGTTTCGTCGTAGAGGCGCCGGACGTAGTCGTTGAAGGAGCTTTTGTCCTCGGCGAACTGGTTGTCGTCGTCGACCACATAGGCCAGGAAGCGGTTGAACTCAAGTTTGCGCGCCTGGGAGCCCAGGTCGGGCGGGGCGTTTTCGAGCATGGCCTCAATGCGCAGCAGTTGCCCGAGTGCCTCGGTTCCCTCGGCGGTCCAGGCCTCTTCGGCCTCGAGAATCCGGTTCTGCGCGGCCGCTATGAGGGGAATGAGGTAGCGTGATTCGAAGATGGCGCGGTAGGCGTCGACCATGCTGCTCTTCAGGTCGCGGTTGAAGATGCTGACCGGCTTGAAGATCAGGGGTGTTTCCACTTCCTGGGTCCACTCGTTCTGCATGAGGCCCGGGAGCTGTCCCAGCCGGACGCCCTCGGCGAAACTTTCCGGGAGCGCGGCGCCCGGGAGCTCGACGGGGAGGCCGCCGTTGTAGACGTAGTCGAAGCCGCTGCTCTCGGCGACGAGGGGGTCGCTGTCGGGGAGCCAGGCCGCGATGGCGGCCCAGTTCTGGCGCATCTGGGCCATGCGCGCGGCCCAGTCGCTGGAGACCCAGATGGTGTAGGCGATGAATGCGACGAGGACTGCGACGGCGGCGTAGACCCAGCGGAGGCGCGCGCGTTTGCGCTGGTAGCGCGGGTCCTGCTTCCAGGTGACGAGCCCGCCCTCGGCGAAGGCCTTGTCGTTGAGCATTTCCTTGAGGAAGAAGCTGTCTTCGGTGTGGCGTTCGCCGGCGGCGGGCAATTCGGCCAGGGGCTTGTCGAGGGCGCGCGCGAGGGCGGGGTCCAGCTCGGTTTCGCGTTGTATCGCGGAGGTGTAGTAGGCTCCGCGGAGGAAGAAGGGGTCGCAGTACCAGGAATCGGGCTCGAAGAGGCGTTCCAGGAAGATGCCCAGGCGCCCGGCGGTGGTTCGGAAGCTGCGGGGGAACTCGTAGAGGTGGTTGACCTTAACGCGTCGCTTGTATCCGAGGCTCTTGGACTCGATGGAGTACTGGAGCATGGAATCGCGGCGGCCCCGCAGGCGCTGGTAGATGCCTTCGATGTCCGCCTGGAACTTCGCCAGGCCGAAGGGCTCTTCGAGGGGCGCACCGTTGGACCAGCCGAAGATCTGGTCGCGGTTGCCGCCCTCGCGCATGTCGGAGAAGTATTCCATGAAGCCGCAGAGCCGGTCGGCCTTGGTGACCATGACGAAGACGGGCACCTGCGTGCCGAGGGCGCGGTGGATGTTCTCGAAGTGCTCGACCAGTCGCGCGGCCTTGCTGTGGAGGTCATCGTCGGTGTCGGCCACGAGGGACTCGGCGGAAACGGCGAGGATAATCCCGTTGAGCGGGCTTGCGGGCCGGAAGTCGGCGATCAGCTTGAGGAGCTGCTTCCAGGCGAAGGCCTCGGCGCGCCCGCCGCGTCCGAAGAAGTGGGCGCCTGGGAGGTCGAGGAGGACGGCCTTGTTGGTGATCCACCAGTCGAGGATGTGGGTGCCGCCGACGCCCTGGCTGGTGTCGGTGAGACCGGCGGGGAAGCCGATGCCGCTGCGGCGAATGGCCTCGGACTTGCCGCACCCCTTCTCCCCCACCACCAGGTAGAAGGGCAGTTTGTAGGGGTCGCGGCGGAAGCTGGCCAGGTCGGCGACGCCCTTTTCGAAGCGCTTTTTGAGTTCGCGCCGGAACTCATCCTCGGAGATGGAGGGTTCTTCCTCGGCGGCGGCCTCGGCGGCGGCGGTGGCGGCCTCGGCCTGGCGCCGGAGGCGCCAGGGGCGGATGAAGCGGAAATAGCAATAGACGGCGCCGCCGACCGCGATCAGGATGGACAGCGCGACCAGCGCCCAGGCGGGGACGATGCCGGTGAGGAAGTACCAGCCACCGGCGATGACGCCGACGACCATCATCACCGGGACCAGGAGGATCTTGATGTCCTGGACTTTGGAGAAGAACTCGAATATTTTCTGCAGTATGGCCAAGCCCGGCTACTCCTCGCCCGCTCCGGCGGGATTTATAATCTGGGTGGCCTTGGTCTCGGAGGCGCTGGATATACCGCTCAGCGTACCCCGCAGCTGGCCGGAGCTGTAGTAGTAGAAGAAGATGTTGGTGCCGGCGAAGGCGATGGCGAGCAAGACGACGACCCAGCGCGCGACCTTGAACTGCTTGAGTGTCCGGCGGGGCAAATCCTGCTCGCTGGTGTGCTCGTAGGCGGTCGGGGTGAGGGGGCCGGATAGTTCGAAGCGCTCGCCGAAGACCTTGGCGTCGATATCGCTGTGGAGCTGGCGGATGTACTTCCAGTCGTCGGAGTAGCACCCGGTGAAGCCCAGGCGCAGGCATTCCCGGAATATGGTGAGCTGTTGGAGGGCGACCTCGGTGTTCTGGGCGAGGGTCTGCTCCAGCAGGTCGAAGAACTGTTCGTCGCCGGCGAGTTCCTGTTCGTCGAAGGCGAGCTCGACCCATTCGCCGGCGATGTTCAGGTCGCTTTCCTTGATCATGAAGTCGACGTAGAAGATGAGGGCCAGGTTCACGGTGCGGTCGTACTGGTAGGCCAGGGAGGGGTGCGCCTCGGCCTTGAGCCGGATATCGGCGAAGATGCTGATGATTTCCTTGCGCACCTGCTCGACATCGAACTGGGTGTTGTGCTCGGCGGCGCGGGTTAGGCAACCGACGTAGAGGAAGAGCGGCTCGGTCAGCTGGACCAGGTTCATCGCCGTTCCTCCTCGCCCACGTCACTGTAGGTGGTGTAGAGCGTGAACTTGTAATCCACGGCGGCCTCGGGGACGGTGAAGCGGATGGCCATGGTGTTTTCCACGATGATCCGGCGCCAGAGCGCTCGGTTGTCCTCGGGGTCGATGCGGAAATAGTGGAGGCCGGGCTTCGCGGGCAGATCCAGGGGCACTTCGCGCTCCTCGCGGAGGGTGAGGCCGCGGATGCGCTGGTGGATGTTGCTGCGCGCCATGACTTTGAAGCGGTCCTGGGCCTCGACGAGCTTGACGAGGGTGCGCGGGTCCTCTTCGGTTTCGACGGCGAGGAAACAGCGGGAGGCCTCGGTGAGGCGGACGGCGGTGAGGTCGGCGACGTAGATGTCGTCCTCCTCGCGGAACTCGGCGCGGCGGAACTTCTGGTTGGAGATGAGCTGGAGGAGTTCTCGGATCTTGTCGCTCAGTTCGCCGAAGACGACGCCGGGGCGGTCGTGGTCGTAGGCGATGACTTCCATGGCGTCGTAGCCGGGCACGAGGGTGGCGAGCTCTCCGAGGAGATCGCGCAGCTCGATGTACATTTCGAAGGGCGTGACGCCGGGCGTGGAGAGGTAGGTGGACAGGCGCGCGCTGAACTTGTTGAGCGTCTGCAGGAAAAAGACGTGCTCCGCCTGGAATTTCGCTTCGCGGGTCGTTTCGCCGCGTGTGCCGCCGCGGGATACGCGGGTGACCAGGTCGCGGCGGTTCGCGTCGACCTGGTTGGTGAGGTCGCGCAGGATGGCGGTGAGGTGCGCGTACCCGTGGATCAGGAGGCAGGGCGGATAGAAGTAGGGGTCGAGCGTGGGCAGGCCGCCGCTGTCGGCGGAGGAGCGCGACACCCGGACGAGGGGCAGGGTCTCCAGGCCGCTGACGTCTTCGGTACTGAGGAGTAGGCGCGCGTTTACCCGCCGGACGAGCATGGGGTGCAGGTGGACGCCGGTGTTTTCGTCGGGGCGCTCGATTTCACTGAGCTTGTAGATGCGGCGGCTCCGCCAGCCTTCGCTTCCCTCGCCGGTGACGACGTTGGCCCCGTTGGGGTCCCAGAGGGGCACGCCGATGAGCACGGTGACGGCTTCGGCTCCGGCGTCGAAGGCGTTCTGGAGGTTGAGGGGCTGTAAATCGGCGCTTGCGGGGTATTCGACCTCGACGCCGCTGGGCATGATGACGCGGAGGTGCTTGAACTGGACGAGCAGATTGCGGAGGGCGTCGCCGGAGAGTTCGGAGCTGATGACGCCGTAGGCATGGGCAAAACGCAGGCGCCGCTCCGACCGGATCTGGGTGACGAGGTTCTGCTGCATCTGCTGCATGTGGTGGGGCTGGAGGAACAGCCCTTCATGCCAGTGTATATGCTGCGTCATCGCTATCTTTCTCTATGTTCGCGCGGTTCCCGCTGTGCGGGGTCCGCCGGTCATTTCGCGCGGGCCGGCTATTGCCGCCGCTGGGTGGTCGCGGACACGAGGCCGCTGGGCTGAATCAGTATTTTGAGGGTCCGCGTCCGGGGGCGGAAAAAGCCATTGGGCCAGGCGCGGCGGTCAAGCGGGAGCGCGAGCACGGAGCGCGACTGCACGAGTTCGGGGTTTTCTCCAGGTTTCTCGGGGAGATTGGCCAGGACGAACAGGGTTCTCGCGCCCTTGCGTTTCCACTGGTTCCAATGGGAGCCGCGGCGGGACAGCTTCTTGATGTCGTGATCGCGGTTGGTAAACCGGGCGCTGTAGGCTCCGACACTCTGTCGGTAGGGATTGTTGGTGTCGAAATACTCGCGCACATTGATCGTGCGGAGGACGCCTTCCTCGGAGGCGTTTGCGGCAAAGACATCGACATCGATCGAGGGGAGTTCGCCGGTGGTGTGGCTGCGGAAGTTTTCGACGTCCATGATGAGGTGGACGTTGTAGGCGTCGCGCTTTTTCGACGCGCACCCGGCCGCGACGCCCGGCAGGACGGCGAGCAGGAAGACGAACCGGAACGCGCGCGCAATAGCGCGGCGGCCCCGCCCTGGCAAACCCCTTGTAAGCGCCCAACGCAACAACCTGTTCTCCTTCGCATGCACAGCCCGGGGAAACAGCATCCCCATGCGGCGAAAATCCCTGCGCGCGCGCCCGTTCCCAGGCGCGGCGGCCGGCGAGCACGCCTGCCGGCCCTTCTCTACCCGATACCCGCGAGTGTACCCATGGTACACAGCGCGCGGGCATGTATGTCAAGGCAATTCTTGCTCGCTCGCCGGCCCTGGCGGCGGCGTATCAATTTGCTTCTTCCCAGGCGGCCCCATCGAGCTCCGGGAAGCTGATCTGGCAGTTGCCGGAGGGTATGCCGGTGAGTTTCGCACGCCCCCGGCTGTCCGTGGTTCCGCGGTCGACGGTATTCCCGTCGGGGAGTCGGATTTCGTAGGGCATTCCGGCGATGGGGCTGTCGTCCATGCCGACGAGCTCGATCTCGATCCAGTCGGTCTGGCGACGGACGGATTGCTCCTGGACGACCGCCATGCGCTCCGCGCGGGCCTCCTCCTCCGCGGCCTCCTCGGAGACTTCCTCGTCGGCCTCCTGGCGGGCCTGTTGCTGGCGCTGCTCCTGGCGGGCTTCCTGCTCGGCGGCCGCTTCCTGCTCGGCGGCGGTGGGGGGCTTGTACGGGGTGACTTTCTGGCTGCCGTATTTGCCGGTCTGGGCCTGGATCTGCTCGGCGCGGACCTCGGCGACTTCTCCGGGATCGGCCTCGTCGGCGAGCTCGGGCTCCTGGGCTTCGGCCGGGTCCACGGCGGATCCGGCGCTTCCATCTTTGGGATCGGGCATGCCCGTTTCTCCTTTAGTTGATGCTGACCATGCCGCCTTCGAGCGTCAGGCTGCCATCGCCGCTGACGGTGGTGGAGGAACTCGATAGCTCGGCGGTGGCGGAGGAGGACAGCGTGAGGCCGGTCTCCCCGCTGAACTCGCCGGAGCCGGTGGCGGCGATGGTGGTGTCGCCGGTTGATTCCAGGGCGATATCGCCGTCGGCGGTGGCGGATACGTCGCCGCCGGCCTCCATCACGATGTCGCCGTCGGCCTTGAGTTCGATGTCGCCGGTGGTGCCGATGGTGATCCCGCTCGATTCGATGGCGATATAGGAATCGCCGACCTTGATGGTGACGTTGGTCCCCGCCTCGATGACGATGTTGTCGGCCTTGAGGTAGTAATCCTCGGTGACCTCCTCGGAATGGTTGGTCTTGTAGACCTCGATCACGTCGTCCTCCACGGTATGGCTGTGGCTTCCGGTGATCTTGATGGCCTGCTTGCCCTTGATGGTGACGTTGTGGTCGCGCTCGATAACTTCGACGTGATCGCGGCCGACGGTCTCGTGCTTGTCGTTGTCGACCTTTTCCTTTCGGTCGTTAATGACCTGGAGGTGGTGGTCGTTGCCGATCCAGGCGAACGAGTCGTTCAGGATGCGCTTGTCGAAGTTCTTCTGGCCGTGGACGAAGATCTGCTCGCTGTCTTTCTTATCTTCGAAGCGGATCTCATTGAAACCCTGGCCGCCCTTGGTGGAATTGCTCTTCATGACACTCATGGTCATGTTGGTGGGGAGCTCGTAGGGGGGCTTGTTGTCGGCGTTGTAGAGGGCTCCGGTGATGATGGGCCGGTCGGGGTCGCCTTCGAGGAACTCGACGACGACCTCGTGGCCGATCCGGGGCAACACGACGACGCCCCAGTTCTTGCCGGCCCAGCTCTGTGCGAGCCGGATGAAGCAGGAGCTGTTCTCGTCGGAGTTGCCGTATCGGTCCCAGTGGAACTGGACTTTTATTCGGCCGTATTCGTCGGTGTGGATCTCGTCGCCGCTTGGGCCGACGACGGTGGCGGTCTGGGGGCCGTGCACGAAGGGCAGCGGTGTAATGCTTTCGCTGCGGAATTGCTCGGCCTTGCGGATGGCCGTGAAGGTGCACTTGAAGGGTTGGAGCTGTTCCCCGTCCACGGGCATGGAGGTGTAATCCTCGCCGACGACGTTGATGGTGGTGGAGGTGATGAGGTATTCGGCGTTCTGGGCTTCGAGCGGGTACTTCGCGAGGGTGAAGAGTGCGCCGCAGGCCGCGCCGCGGATGATGCACTCGGCCTTGAAGGTCTGGTAGTCGACCTGGTACTCCTCGGCGCGGTAGCGGGCGTAGCTGGCGGCGTCACCGGCTTCGGCGTAGCGCCCGGGATAGTCGAAGCGCTGGAGGTTCGCCTTGGCGTTGGTCCGGGCGACTTCATGGTCGCCGCGCATGATGGATTTGGGGGTTTCGAGGCTGTAGTCGGCGTAGGCGAAGACGCCGCTCTCGAACTGGCCCATTTCGACCCAATAGTAGATGCTGTCCTGGTCGATGGAGCCCTGGTCGCGGGGGATGTACTCCATTTCCTCGAAGCCGGGGACGGGTTCGTGAAGGCTGCTGGCGTTAATCAACACCATGGTGTGCTTGCCGTCTTCGTGCTTGAAGTAGTAGTAGATGCCCTCCTGCTCCATGAGGCGGCTGACAAAGTTGAAGTAGGACTCGCGGTACATCACGCAGAATTCGCGTGTGGGGTAGGTGACGCTGCCGAGCTTGTATTCCACGTCGGTGATGCCGTGCTCTCCGAAGACGTCCTTGATGATGGAGACGGCGTCCATGTTCTGGTAGATCCGGCAGTCGCGGGTGCGGGTGAGGAACCAGAATGAGGGGACGATGGTGGCCTGGTAGTAGGTGAGGTCCTCGACTTCCTGGGTGCGGGAGAAGCGCTGAATGACGCCGTTGATAAAGCGCGCGTCGGATTCGGTGTAGTTCATGCGGACGGTGACGTTCTCGCCGATGATATCGTCGAACGCGATGTTCGGGTCCTCGCTGCACAATTCCAGCTCGTACTGGAAGATGCGGCCCAGTTCCTCGACGCCGGCCAAGCGGCGGAACAGGAGCACGTCCTTGCCGAGCGGGGTCTCGATACTCGCCCACCGGGTATCTTGAGTTCTTGCCATTATTCAACCCATCCTTCGGGGCCAGGCGCGCCGCCGCCCCGCGAGGCTATATTATTGCCGAGGCGCCCATCTACAGGCGCCGGAACCAGGTAACAAGGGTCATGCGGTCCATCCGCAGATCCGCGGGATCGTGATCGAATTCATACGCCTCGCGCTTGAGCCAGGTGGTCCAGCCCAGCTGGCCCTGGCTGCCGAGGCAGATCTGGGGAACCTCCTGACGCTTGAGAATCAGGCACACGTCCCATTCGAGCTCTTCGCCGACGTAATTGCGGACCCAGTCGATGAGGTGGCCGAGGCGGTTGCCGGAGGGTAGCATGCTGAGGTAGCGATCCCAGTCCATGGCGCCGAGGCGCACGCGGAACTTCTGCTGGCGGTCCCAGATGCGGCTGCCGATGATGACGTTCTGCCCGAGCTTTCCGGTGGCGCGGGTTTCACCGAGGCGGCACCGGCAGTCCTGGGGCACATCGATCCACTGCCCCACGAACTCCTCGATCTCGGCGGGCACCCCGAAGTACTCGGCGAGGATGCACTGGAGGCCCTCGGCGTTGCGGGTCTGCATGGCGAGCCAGGCGGCGTAGTAGCGCTTGGCGTCATCGCGGATGGAGTCGCGCTCGTGGAATACGGGGGCTCCGATGCCGAGGAGGCTGGAGACGTATTTTGAGAAGGCCTCGTTCCGTGTCCGCTCGTAGCTTGTTGTAATCTGGCAGGCGGCCCAGGCGCGGTAGAAGAGCTGCACGATCCGGTTCTGGAGCATGTCCAGAAATTCCGGGTGGGCCTTGTCCTTGTCGTGCAGCAGGCGGTGGTAGAGTGATTCGGAGATATTGAGGGGCATGGGGCCGCCCGGCCCGAGCAGGCCCATGAAATTGACCTTCATCCGTGGCGGGGCGGCGCCGTCGCCTTGCGAGAAGGCTTCGACGGGCGTGGATTCGAAGGTCAGGCTCAGGTTCTGGCCGAAACGAACGACGTCATCCCGGACGTGGTGGGAAAACCCCACGCGCGCCTTGCCGGGATGGCTGTTTTCCAGCTGGCGGATGGCCTGGAAGAAGTCCGCGGAGCCGGGATCTTGTTCCAGCAGCGCCCTTATACCAGCTTCCGCTGTCCCATTCTGGCCTTCCAACGCTTAATGTCTCCTTGCTCGTCCGTGGCGATGACGGTCTCGGTGAATGAATTGAGGGATACGTGTTTGGCGAAGAATCGCTCGAGTACGGCTCCCAGCAGGAAGGAGCCGGCGCCTTCGACGGACTCTTCCTCGACGGTGACCTGAATTTCGAGGCCGCGCGCGAACGCGATCTGGCCGGCTCCCTCGACGCGCCGAATGACGGGGGCGCTCCGCACGTGGCGGAGGCTATTGATCTGCTTGCGGATGGCGGGGTCGGCCACGGAACCGTAGAGGCCGAGCAATTCGCGCAGCGCGGAGGCGGCGTCCCCCTCCTCGGTATCCATGAGGGACAGGTAGTTGAGGGAGAGGTGGTTTATGATGCGCCAGGTGAAGCTTCCCTCGGCGAGCGAGGGGCGCGGGGGCGTGGGCCCGGCAATGACGCGTACCCCCTCGATGGGGGCGTTCAGGTCCATGATGAAATCGGAGTTCCGGCTGCCGGTCTGCATGAGCAGGGGCAGGTCCCGGTTGGTGCAGAGCGTGTTGAGTGCGAGCTGCTTGATGTTGGGCCGGTATGGGGCGTTGTTCGCGTCGACGAGGGAGACGTAGACCTCGCTTCCGGCGTATCCGGAGCGCGTGCCGTGGTTCAATTCGCGGTCGGAGAGGCGTCGCGGCATCCGGAAGCTGGAGAAGTAGGCGCGGCTTTCGAGGTCGTATCCCTTGGCGGAATAGAAGGGCTCGAAGACCTGGCGGTCGCCCATCTGGCTGCCGTAGCCGACGATCTGGTTGATCTGGTACACCTCGAAGTCGAGGGGGCGCGTGCGATCGCCGACGACGTGGAAGCGGTGCTTCGTGTCGGAGACGTCCACCTGGTCGGGCTGCATGGGGAAGAGGTTGATGGCGGGCGCGCAGTTGAGGACGAAATTGGAGGCGGCGACTTCGTTTTCGAGGCGCGGGTCGCCGTGTTTGAGGAGGATGAACAGATCCAACTCGGAGGTGACGGCGTTGCCGATGTACTTTCCGAGGCCGCCGATTTCGAAAAACATGTAGCGCTGCGGGAACGCGAAGTACTCGTGCAGGAGGCGGTAGCCCTGGAAGCTGCGGGTTCCGTAGGGCAGGAGGTGCTCCTCGTCTCCAAAGCCGACCTGGCGTATCCGCTCGGCCGAGAGGGTGCGCTGCCAGGGCGGGTTGTCGCCGGCGGGGCGCATGACGACGCCGACGGCGTGCGAGAAGATGGCCTCGTAGAGGCGTGCGCCGACGTCGCCGCCGCCCCGGATATAGACGGTGAGGCGGTTGAGGTCGATATCGCTGAAGAGCTGGCCGCCCATGGTCTTGAGGCGCAGGCGAATACCGGCGCTGACGTCGCGCCGGTCGGGCAGTCCGAGCGAGCTGATCTCGCGGGTGTAGTAGGCAGCTTCGGTGAGGGCGATGGGCCAGAGGGTGACGTCGTGGCCGGTGCGGTACTGGCAGGAGAAATCGTCGCCGATCCCGCCGCCGCTCCGGAGCACGGTGTCCCGGGGTATGGTGACGCCCTCGTCCAGCGCGGGTTCGGCGAAGTCGGGCTGGAACTGGACCATGGTCATGGAGGGGGTCGGGCAGAGGTAATGGGGGTATACGGTCTCGACGAGGCTCTGGGTGAAGTGGGGGAATTCGTCGTCGAGCTTCATACGAACGCGCGCGGTGAGGAAGGCGACGCCTTCGAGGAGGCGCTCCACGTAGGGGTCGGCGCATTCGAAGGATTCGAGGCCGAGGCGCCCGGCGACCTTGGGGTTTTCGCGAGCGAAGACCTCCCCCATCTCGCGGAGGTACTGCAATTCCTCGTTGTAGTAGTCCAGGCGGCGCCTGGAACTGGAAACCCTATCCATTGCGCCATTCCTTTACCTGGACGTTGGCCTTGTGCAGGTCGACGCTGGTGAGAATGTAGACGTTTTCGGAGTAGGGCTTGGCCCAGAGCTCCGCGATGATCTCGATTTCGAGGTTGCGCATGGCCGAGTCACCGGGGACGTCGACGCGGGTCACCCGGACGCGCAGCGTTTCGCGGTTGACGCGGGGCTCGAAGCGCATGATGGCCTCGCGGATCTGCTGTTCGACGAACATGGGCTTCATGGCGAGATCCGCCATTCCGAGCAGGTTTGGCATGCCGTAGTTGAGGACGGAAGCCTGGACCTCGGGGTAGCCGTCGAATTCCCGGCGCTCGGGCTGCAAGCCGTAGGAAAGCAGGCGCAGGAGGTCCCGCTGGAATCCCGCGCGGTACTCCTGGAAGCTCAGCGCCTGGGGCCGCGGCGCTTCCAGTCGGCGATCCGGCTGGAGGTCGGTGAGGCGGTCCATGAGCGATGGGAGGTAACGGACGTACACGGGATTAACCTCGCGATCGGGCGTGCGGGGTCCGCCGTCCGGGGTATTGCGCGCCGGGCAGCGGGCTTCCCGCGGCATTGGGGCACGCGCCCGGGCCCGCCAGCTGGCAGGGCCCGGGCGCCACAGTCAAAGTAATCAGGGCCGCCGCGATCAGGTCTGGCGGTTGGTGAGGCGGTTCCAGGTGCTGCTGAAGGTGTCGCCCATTTTGCCGTCGGGCTTCACCATGGTGTACTCCCACTTAACCGTGGTGAAGGCGATGGAGCCTTCCTCGGTGGGGAGTTCGCCATCGCTGCCAGTGGTGTTAATGCTGGCAATGATGCTGTTGGTGAAGGTGATGCGGAAATAGACTTCGGCCTTCTCCGTCGGGCGCACCGCTTCGAGCACGATGGTGGGAATCACTTTCGCGGTCAGGCAGTACTGAAACAGCTGAACGCTGGCGCGGTCCATCGCCTTGCTGAAGGAGAGCACCTCGATGGTCGCGCCGCCGGTCGAGAAACCGCCTGCGGCGGACGGTGTGCCGCCGCCTTCGATGTCGTGGGCCATTTCCTGGCCGAATTCGGTGATTTCGATCCATCCCTTGTGGGCTTCGTCCTCGGACTCACCGGTAATCCCGTCGATTTTCAGAAAGAATGCATTCGCCATGCCGTCGATCTCCTCTGTTCTGCATTGGGTACCGCCGCGTGCGGCGCCACGCTACCACTCAAATCCAAAGCCCGCGGGCGTGATCGCACCCCGCGGATGCGCCGCGCCCCGGCCAAGCGGAGCGCGGCGATGCATACCATTCCTCAGCGCCTTTTGGACGCGATCAACCTTTTTCCGTGGGCAGCTTGGAGACGAGCCGCAGGGACGCGGACAGGCCTTCGAGCTGGTAGTGCGGGCGCAGGTAGAAGATCGCGGAGTAGTATCCGGGATTGCCTTCCACATCGGCCACGACGACTTCTGCGGCGGCCAGCGGTCGGCGCGCCTTGGCTTCCTGCGACGCGTTTGCGGGATCCGGCTCGACGTACTGGCGGATCCAGTTGTTGAGCCAGGTCTCCATGTCGGCGCGCTCGGCGAACGAACCCACCTTGTCGCGCACGATGCACTTGAGGTAGTGGGCGAAGCGGCAGGTCGCGAAGAGGTAGGGCAGGCGCGCGCTCAGATTGGCGTTCGCGGTTGCATCCGGATCTTCGTATTCCTGGGGCTTCTGGAGCGATTGCGCGCCGATGAAGACCGCGTAGTCGGTATTCTTGAAGTAGGAAAGCGGCATCAGGCCGGCCTTCGCGAGCTCGGCTTCGCGGCGGTCGGTGATGGCGATTTCGGTCGGGCAGGTCATATCGACGCCGCCGTCGTCCGTGGGGAAGGTGTAGCAGGGGAGGCCTTCGACGGAACCGCCGCTCTCGACGCCGCGGATCTGGGAGCACCAGCCATAGAGCTTGTAGGAGCGGGTGATGTTCGCGCCCATCGCATAGGCGGCGTTGGACCAGGTGAAGTTTTTCTGGTCGTTGTTGACGACTTCCTCGAAATCGAAATCATCCACCGGGTTCGTGGCGGCGCCATAGGGCAGTCGCGACAGGAAACGCGGCAGTGTGAGCCCGACGTAGCGGGAGTCCTCGGACTCGCGGAGGGAGCGCCAGGGCGCGTACTCGGGCGAGGTGAAGAGCTTGTTCACATCGCTGGGGTTCGCGAGTTCCTGCCAGGAGTCCATGTTCATCAGCTTTGGCGATGCCGCGGCGATGAAGGGCACGTGGGCGGCGGCGGCGATCTGGGAGATGCCGTTGAGGATTTCGACATCCGGCGCGCCGTGATCGAACTCGTAGTCGCCCACGATACAGCCGAAGGGCTCGCCGCCGGGGGTGCCGTATTCCTGTTCGTAGAGTTTCTTGAACAGGGGGCTCTGCTCCCAGGCGGTGCCCTTGAACTTCTTGAGGACCTTGCCGATTTCAGTCTTGGAGATATTCAGCACGCGTATCTTGAGCTGCTCGTCGGTCTCGGTGTTGGAGACCATGTACTGGAGCCCGCGCCACGAACCTTCGAGGCGCTGAAAACTTTCGTGGTGGATAATCTCATTGACCTGGGACGAGAGTTTTTCGTCCAGGTTCTTGATGATGAACTTGATTGAGGCCGTCGCGTCGGAGGGATCGAGATCGCCTTCGGCGAGGGCCTGGCGCGCCAGGGTCCGGATTGCCTTGTTGATGGTTTCCCGGGCGGCGTTGGACTTGGGTTTGAATTGCGCTTCTACGAGATCGTCCATCTGGGCGACGTCGATCCCGCCTTCATCAATTGTTTCAGCCATGGTTTACTCTCCTCCACCGCCCGCGCCCCCGGAGAGGGACTCGAGCGCTGCCTTATCTGAAAGTACCTTGCCCAACAGGTTCTCCGCGCCGCTTTTGCCGTCCATGTAGGACAGGAGGTTGGACAGCTCGCGGCGCGCGTCGAGCAGTTCCTTGAGCTCGTCGACGTGTTCGGCGACGCGTCCCGGCGAGAAGTCGTCCATCGACTCGAAGGTCATTTCGACACTCAGGTTGCCCTCGCCGGTGAGGGTGTTGGGGACCTGGTAGGCCACCCGGGGTTTCATCGCCTTCAGCCGGGAGTTGAAGTTCTCCGCGTCAATTTCGACCAATTCGCGGTCGGCGACGGGGGGCAGCGGTTCCGCCGGATTTCCGGACAGATCCGCCATGACGCCCATCACGAACGGCAGGTTGATCTTCTTTTCGGCCCCGTAGAGTTCCACATCGTATTCGATCTGGACTCGTGGGGCCTTGTTACGAGCAATGAATTTTTGACCACTTTGCTTCGCCATGGTGCTCCTCGCCCTTTCTGTGCGGGACGGCTACCCGCGCCTACATCGGCGCGGCGACGCCCGCGTTTACGCTAACAGGCCTTACCTCGCCAGACCCTTAACTGTCATCGTCTCCGGAACTGGAACCGCCGAAGTCATCGTCCCCGCCCGAATCCATCGAAGCGCTGGACGAGGCCATGCCCGTGATACTCTCAATGTCGGACATGGCGCCCGGCGAGAGATCGGAGATGATGTCAAAAAAGTTAGCCTTCACCAGCCGCTCTGCCCGCTTCATGATAAGCGGCACCGGGCTCGATGGCTCGTGCTTGCTGTAGTACCGGTAAATCAACTCAAAGGCCTTGAGCACATCCTGGCGGGACTGGATCCCGGCGGTGGCGATATCGCCACGCTTGCCAGCGCCACTGCCCGCGCCGGCGTCGTCCTCGGCCTCCCCGCCTTCCTCCCCGTCCTCGCCGAAATCCAGATCGTCCTCATCCCCGCCGTCGGCCGCCTTGGCGAAGACGCCGCGGCGGTCCAACTCATTATGAACCGGCTTCTTCATATCTTGCAACACGGCGACGAGGTTGGAGAAGGTTGGCGGGGTGCTCTGGGTCAGGCGCTCGGAAAGTGCGGCCCGTATCCCGTCGATCGCTTCGAGCGATTCGGTTAGCGCGCCGTGCATGTCCTCCAGTGCTTCGGTGGGGGTGTCCCCGAAGGCGCCCTGGATCAGGGTCATCTTCGGCGCGCCGCTGTCGCCGCCGTCTTCGTCGTCCCCGCTTCCGGCGGCGAGGGCGGCCTGGATGTCGCGCAGGGAGAACCGCCCGAGCTGGCGGGACTGGGTCAGGGGGGTCTCGCGCAGGCGCTGGAGGAATTTCATGGTGTCGCCGGCGGTGGCGAGGGGGGCGCTCATATCGTTGAGGATGTTTTCGCGCTCCATCCATCCATCGGGGTCGCCCATGCTCTCGTCGGGATCGAGGGCGGGATACATGGAGTCCCAGTATTGCTCAATGAGACCGCGGATGAGCAGCAGCCCGTCGCGAAAGCCGGTGACGCCCTCTCGTTTCATGGCGGCGAGGGCGAGAAAGAGGGCGGTTCGGAGGTGCTTGCATTTCTGGAAGTGTTCGAGCGATTCCTCGTAAAGGTCGCCCCAGCTCGGTTCGGTGGCTTCGACTTCCGCCCCGGCGATCACGCCCGCGCCGTGCTCCTTAACGATTTCCTCGAGTGCGAACAGGGAGCCCTCTTCCCCGCAGGGCATTTCTTCGGCTATGGGCTCTAAAAGTTCGTCGATATTCATCGAAGCTCCCGATTGGCGCAAAGCTGGCCCGCGCGCATGCGGAATCCAACTGGCGGAACCACCCTGACGTCCCGTGCAAGTAAATGCTTGACTCCGTGATTAAACCTGAAAATCCCCGGTAAGTCAAGATCGGGAGTGGGCGCGTCCAATTTCCGGGGCCAGGGAGTGGAGCTGGCCCGGCGGCGGGTGCGCAAAGGTAGACAAGGCCCCATCGTGCGGGTATCATGTAGTTGTGGCGGCGATTTGGCGCAAGGATGGGTGTGCGCCGGGACCGGCATGGCGTTCCACGGCGCGCGCCCGGGTACGGGCGGGTCCGTGGCGGCCAGCGGGCCGCAGTTGCATGCAGGGTTGTTGAAATCGCGCCGGCCCCGGCTTCCGGAAGGATCGGGGTTGCCCGCCTGCGCCCCATCGGGCGCGTCCGGCGCTGTACCCGGGTCACTGACTGTATAGCTGGAGCAAGAAATGATTCGTTTTACCCGTGGACGCCTCCTGCCCCGGCCCCGCGCCGCCGCCGTCGCGATCCTGGTCCTGGGCTCCGCGCTGGGCGCCTTTCCGGCCCGCGGTCAGACGGCCCCCAGTGCGGGCGGCAATATCACGGCAACCGACCTTGCTGGGGATCCGCTCGCAATCGTGGAGGACACGCTCACGCGCACGGATTTCCGCGCCAGCGGCATCACCCTTTCGGATGCCGAGGGCACGCCGACGCAGATCCGGTTGACGGCGGTGAGCGGGGGTACGGTAACGCGCAACGGCGGCATGGCGATCGCCATCGGGGAGAGCGGAACGGGCGAGGCCTTGACGCTGACGGGCACGATGATCGACCTGGAGTTCGTGCCCGCGGCGAATCGCGACACGAACGCCACGATCACGTACCGGGTGGTCGATCCCGCCGCCGATCCGGATTCGGCGGCCTCGACGATCACAATAACTATAACGCCGGTCAATGACGCGCCTTCCATATCGGATGGAACTCTGGCCGCGGTGAACGAAGACGCCACCAACCCGCCGGGCGCTTCGGTGGCGTCGCTTTTCGGCGGATCCTTCAGCGATCCGGACACCAACCCCGCCAGCAGCCTTTCGGGCATCGCCGTTACGGGCGACCCGGCGAACGCCGCCCAGGGTGTGTGGCAATTTTCGCCCCAGGGGGATGGGCGCTGGTTCGCGGTGACGCCTGCGATGGCGACCGCGCTGAGCGATACGAACGCCTTGTACCTTAGCGCGGCGACGCTGATCCGGTTCCTGCCCGCCGCCAACTACGATGGCGCGGTGTCGCCGCTTACGGTCCGCGCGCTGGACAACACCAACGCCCTGGCGTTCTCGAACAATGCCGGCCCGAACATTACGCGGCAGCTGAACAACGTCTCGACCAACGGCGGGAGCACGCCAATCAGCGCCTCCACGGCCAGTTTAAACACGTCGATCAATCCCGTCAACGACGCGCCGTCCGCGGCGAACGCCACGCTGGCGGCCATCGACGAGGATACGGCGAATCCGCCGGGGGCGACGGTCTCATCGCTGTTTGGCGGAAGTTTCAGCGATCCGGACACGACGCCCCCGCCATCGCTTTCGGGCATCGCGGTCGTGGGCGATCCGGTGGCGCCGTCCCAGGGCGTATGGCAATACTCGCCGGACGGCGGGGTCAACTGGTTCGCCGTCAGCGATGGGATCATCACGCTGAGCAACACCAACGCGCTGTTCCTGAGCGCGGCCACGCGGGTGCGCTTTGTGCCGGCCGCCAATTACGATTCCACGGTTACGGGCCTGACGGTTCGCGTGCTGGACAATACGAACGCGCTCGCGTTTTCGAGCAATGCGGGTGCGGTGGAGACGCGGCAGGTTCACAATGTCACGACCAACGGCGGAACGACGGCGATCAGCGCGGCGACCTACGCGATTAACACCAGCATCAACCCGGTGAACGACGCGCCGACCATATCGAACGCCACCCTGGCGGCGGTCAACGAGGACACGGCGAATCCCCCGGGGGCCACGGTCAGCGCGCTCTTCGGGCCCGGTTTTACCGATGTGGATGGGTCGATGGCGGGGATCGCGGTCGTTTCCGATCCCAATAACGCATCGCAGGGATCGTGGCAGTATGCGCCCGACGGGACGAACTGGTTCGCTATCAGCAACGGGCCGGCCCTGAGCAACACGAATGCGCTCTACCTCAGCGCGGCGACGTCGGTGCGCTTTCTTCCGGCGCTGAATTACGACGGGGCGGTCAGCCCGTTGACTGTGCGGGGGATCGACAATTCGAACGCGCTGCCGTTTTCGTCGAATACCGGATCCACGGAACAGCGGCAGACCCACGACGTTTCGACAAACGGGACCCCCACACCGATCAGCGCGGGCACGGCGCTGCTCAACACGAGCCTGATCGCGCAGAACGACGATCCCACGTTCGCGATGTTTCCGGGCCCGCAGGTTGTGAACGAGGACACGGATCTGTTTTTCAACAATGCAAACGGGAACCGCATCGTGCTCGCCGACGTGGACATCGGCGCATCCGACATACGCGCCACGCTGGTGGTCTCCAACGGGACGTTGACACTGAGCGGCACGGCGGGACTTACGGCGGTTAGCGGGAACGGGACCTCCAACGTATCGCTGGACGGATCGCTGAGCGAGGTGAATGAGTCGTTGAACGGCCTCCGCTACCGGGCGACCCTCAATTACAACGGCCCCGACACGCTGCAGGTCACGATCAACGACCTGGGCCATACGGGCGCGGGCGGCGGCGGCGACGTCATGATGTCGGCCACGATCACCGTGAACGCTGTGAACGACCCGCCCACGTTCGCGCAGTTTCCCGGCGCGCAGGTCGTGGATGAGGATACGGACCTTGTCTTCAATAGCGGCAACGGGAACCGTATCCAGTTTGCCGACGTCGATCTCGGCTCGAACGACATGCGGGCGACGCTTTCCGTCACCAACGGGACACTGACACTCGCCACGACGGTCGGGCTTTCCTCCGTGACGGGCAACGGCACGGGGACGGTGGTTATCGAGGGGCCGCTGACGCCGGTGAACAACGCGGTGAACGGCCTGATCTACCGGGGCGTTCTGAACTACTTTGGCCCGGACACGCTGCAGGCCGCGATCAACGATCTCGGCAACACGGGGAGCGGCGGCGGCACGGACGTGGTGGCGTCGGCCGGCATCACGGTCAATCCGGTCAACGACCCGCCGACCCAGGCCGTCAACACGACCCTGGTGGTAAACCAGGGCGCGGGCGCGCTGATATCCAACGCGCGGCTCCGCTACACCGATGTGGACGACGACGACGCGACGCTGGTGTACACGGTGGTGACGCCTCCGGCGAACGGGAGCATCAACCTCGGGGCCAGTTTCACGCAGGGGGACATCAATTCGAGCGCGGTGACCTACACCCACGACGGATCCGGGACCACCTCCGACTCCTTCGTGTTCAACGTGCGGGACGACGACCTGGCGACCAGCGCCAACGCAACGTTTAACATCACGGTCAACCAACGGCCCGTGGTCGTGACGCCCATTGCGGACGTATCGGTGAATGAGAACGCGGCGAATACGGTATTCAACGTCAACGCGAACTTTTCCGATCCAGAGGCCGGCCCGCTGACCTTCACGGTGCAGAACGTGACGAACGGGGGCATCTTCAGCGCGACCCCGTCGTTTTCGGGCGCCACGCTGACCATCCCCTACGCGCCGGACAGCCCGGGCATCGCCACGATCACGGTGCGCGCCACGGACAGCGGGGCGGCGTTCGTGGAGGACACCTTCACCGTGTCGGTGAACGACGCGCCCGTGGCGAACGACGATCCGGGCTTCAGCACGCCGGAGGACACCGCGATCACGATCGACGTGCTCCTCAACGACACGGACTTGACGGCCTCCGGCGCGCCCGGCACGCTTAATCCGGCGTCGGTCACGGTAGTCACGCCGCCGGCCAACGGCATGACGAGCGTGAACCCGGCGAACGGGCGCATCACGTATACGCCCAGTAGCAATTTCAATGGCGCGGATTCCTTTACCTACACGGTAAACGACACGAATTCGCCCCCGGCCACATCCAATGCCGCGACGGTATCGGTCACGGTGGATCCGGTGAACGATCCGCCTTCGCTGAGCGTGCCGGGCGCGACACAGATGGTCGATGAGGGCAGCTCCCTTACGTTCAGCCTCGCGAACGGCAACGCGATAATCCCGACCGATATCGACGCGGACGAGACGGCGCTTCCCGCGGGGGGCGTGCGGTTGACGCTGTCGGCGACGAAGGGCACGCTGTCGCTTGCGACCACGTCGGGGCTGGTCAACGTGAGCGGGAACAACACGTCCAATGTGGCGTTTGACGGGACCGTGACCGGGGCGACGGCGGCGCTGAACGGGCTCGTGTATACGCCGAATCCGCTCGAGAACGGCGCGGAAACCATCACGGTCCATCTCAGCGACAAGGGCAACACGGGCGCGGGCGGCATACTGACGGACAATGGCGTCATCAATGTCCAAATCGCCTCGGTCAATGATCCTCCGGCGGTCACGGTTCCCGGCCCGCAGACCGTCAACGAGGACGTGACGACGGCCATTACCGGGGTCAGCATTGCCGATCCGGACGCGGGGTCGGGTAACCTGACCGTGACACTCAGCGTCGGGCAGGGGCGTCTTGGGGTGAACGCGGCGGCGGCGGGCGGGGTCACCGCGGGCAATATCAGCGGCAACAATACGAGCGCGCTTACGCTGACGGGCACGTTGACGCAATTAAACAACACGCTTGCGACGCTGACGTTCCGGACGGCGCTCAACCTGGTGGCGGCGCAGACGATCACGGTGCTGGCGAACGACAACGGGAATACGGGCGGCCCGGCGGAAACGGATTCGGCGACGATCGCGATTACGGTCACGCCGCAGAACGACGACCCGACCTTCGCCAACTTCCCGGGTGTGGCCCAGAACGTGAACGAAGATACGAACCTTCAATTCAGCACGGCGAACGCGAACCGTATCACGCTGGCGGACGTGGACATCGAGGAGAACAACCCGGGGGGCGAGATCCGCGCTATTCTGACCGTTTCAAACGGCGTTCTCACGCCCAACGGCATGGCGGGCCTCTCGACCGCCACCGGCTACGGCAGCGGATCGGTCACGATCCAGGGCTCGCTCGCGAGTGTCAACGCGGCGCTGAACGGATTGACCTACCGGGGCAACCTGGACTTCAACGGAACCGACACGCTGACCGCGACGATAAACGACCTGGGCAATACGGGGGCCGGCGGCGGCGGGAATGTGGTGCAGGCCGTGACTATCAATGTAATCGCGGTTAACGACCCGCCCGTAATAACCTTGCCCGCGCCGCAGACGGTGAACGAGGACACCAATCTGGCGTTCAGCGCGGCGGACGGCAACGCGATCACGGTGACAGACGCCGACGCGAACGAGGCTCCGGGCGATCTGGTAGTCACGCTGGCTGTTTCCAGCGGGACGCTGACCCTGGCGAGCACGGCGGCGCTGACCTCGAATACCGGGAACGGGACGGCGAGCATCAGCATGACGGGATCCCTGGCGGCGATCGGCGCGGCGCTCGACGGCCTGGTGTATCGCGGCAATCTTCACTTCAACGGCAACGACACGCTGAATATCACCGCAAACGATCAGGGCCATACCGGGTCCGGCCCGGCGGGGATGGCGGCGGGTAGCCTCGCGATTACGGTCAGCGCGGTCAACGATCCTCCGCAGCTGACGCTTCCGGGCGCGCAGACGATCAACGAGGACACCACCGCCATCATCCCCGGCATTTCCGTGACGGACGTGGACGCCGGTTCGGGCAATCTGACGGTTTCGCTCAGTGTTGTTTCCGGGCGCCTGCGCGTGAGCGAGACGGTGTCGGGCGGCGTGCCGGCCCTCGCGATCGGTAACAACAACACGAACGCGATCACCCTCACGGGTACGCTGGGCCAGCTGAACATCACGCTGCCCACGTTGTCGTTTACCTCGGCCCTGAACAACCGCAATAACCAGACCCTTTCCGTCAGCGTGGACGATCAGGGGAACACGGGCAGCGGCGGGAACCAGATGGCCGCGGGCACGGTTGCGCTGAATATCGTCGCGATCAACGACGATCCCGTCCTGACGCTGCCCGCCGCCCAATCGATCGACGAGGATACGTCCCTCATCTTCTCGACCAGCAACGCCAATGCGCTTTCCGTGGACGATGTGGATGTGGCGGAGGCCCCCGGGCAACTCCGGGTGACCCTCGGCGTTGCGAATGGCCGCCTGACCCTGGGAACGACGGCGGGCATTACGCTCGTGACGGGCACGGGCGTCGGGGAAGCGGGCTTTACCTTCACGGGCACGGTAAACGCGATCAACACGGCGCTGGACGGCCTCACGTACCAGCCCAACGCCCACTTCAACACCGAGGCCGGCGGGTCCGAGGCCCTGACGGTTATCGTGAACGACCAGGGCTTCACGGGCCTGGGCGGCGGCGGGGACATTACCGGCAGCGTGACGATCCACATAGCGGGTATCAATGACGACCCCGTGGTGACGGTTCCGGGCGCTCAGGTCGTGGATGAAGACACCGACCTGACCTTCGCCGGATCGATATCCGTCGCGGATCTGGACCTGGCGGAGACGCCGGGGGGAACGCTTCGGGTCCAGCTTGCGGCGAACGAGGGCGGCTTTACCCTGGCCTCCACCGCGGGGCTTAGCATCGAGGCGCCGGCCACGGGGACCAGCGACGCCGCCATTGCCTTCACCGGCAACGCGGCCTCGGTGAACAGCGCGCTCAACGGGCTGCGCTATCGCGGGGCCCAGGACTTCAACGGCAGCGACACGATCACCATTACGGTCAACGATCAAGGCAATACCGGCCAGGGCGGCGGCGGGGATATCGTCGCTACCATCCCCGTGACGGTCACGCCCGTCAACGACGCGCCGGTCGCCTCGAACGCCCTGATTTCGCCCGCCGAGCCGCTCCGCAGCGAAGATCTGGTTGCGAGCTATACGTTCACCGATGTCGATGGCGACGCGGAATCGGGCACGACAATCCGCTGGTTCCGCGATGGCGCGCTCCAGCCGGCCTTCAATGATATGACCACGGTGCCCATGTCGGCGACGGTCGAGGAGGAGGTCTGGCTCTTCCGGGTCGTCCCGAGCGATGGCCTGCTTGCGGGCGCCGAAGTGGAATCCAACCAGGTTCGCATTCGCCCGGTGGCGAACGTGCAGGTTTCCATCAGCCGGAATCCGCTGAGCGCCGTTCCGGGCGAGACCATTACCTACGCGATCCAGGTGCGTAACCTGGGCCCGAGCCCGGTCGGCGGCGCGACGGTCACCGCCGCCATCCCCGCGGCGCTCCAGAACGCCACGTGGACCTGCACCGATTGCGGGACCAGCGGTAGCGGCGCCATCAACCAGACGGTCGATCTTGCGGCGGGCCAGACGGTCGTATACCGCCTGACCGCGCTGGTGGATCCATCCGCCACGGGGGATCTGGTGTTTACGGCGTCGGCCTCGGGCCCCGCGATCGTGTTCGAAACGGATCCATCGGACAATACGGCCACGAACACCGTGCCGCTCCGCCCGGAAGCCACGCTGGCCGCGACAATCTCGGCGGATCGTTCCAGCGCGCAGCCCGGCGATACCATCCAGTACACTTTCACCGCCACGAACAATGGCCCTTCGGACGCGCGCGGCGTACGGTTTACGGACGCCCCCGACGCCAATACCGCGCTGGTTACCGGCAGTGTGACGGCGAGCGCCGGCAGCGTCGCGCGTGGGAACGGCGCGTCCGACACGGATGTGGACGTGGCGATTGGGACCATCCCGCTCGGCGCCACGGTAACCATCCGCTACAGCGCCACGGTGGCCGCGCCCTTCCCGGCGGGTGGCATGCGCCAGGTATGCAACCGTGGCCTGTTCTACGGGCTCGCCGGCAACCCGGACGTGAATTTTGTGGACGCGCAGCCTCCCGCGGAGCAATGTACGGAGATCGAGTCCGTGATCGCCATCTCCGCCACGCTGGTGAGCGCGCTCCATACGGACGCCAACGCCAATGGCGAGATCAATCCGGGGGATACGGTCCGCTATACGGTGCGGCTTGCCAACAGCGGCGATGGCGGGGCGAACACGGTGGTGTACGAGAACCCCGCTATCTTGAACGCGAACCTTGTCGTGGACTCGATTTCGTCCATGCCGCCCGCGGCGGCGATCAACACCGGCGCGGGTGGATTCTCGCTGACCCTGGACCGGCTCGAGGGCCTGGATTCGGGCGCGCCCGGCGCGAATGAAGCGACTATCACGTTCGATGTCAATGTGCGCAATCCCATGTCGGCGGGCGAGTCCCTGCTGATCACGCAGGGCTCCGTAACCTATGCGGAGGCCCCATCCGGGGCCGATCCGGTCCTGACCGACGACCCGCAGGCCGCCGTAATACCGGGTTCGGACGCTGTACCCGTGGACGCCGAGGGCAATATCCTGCGCCCGGCCCCGACCGTGACCCGCGTCGCCGCCGCGCCCCAGCTGGTGGTCCGCAAGGCCGATGACATTCCCCGGAACGAGGAGAAGCGCCCCGGGGAGACGATCGAATACACGGTGACGATAGAAAACCGGGGCAACCAGGGCGCCTCGGAGCTTGTTTATCGAATTCCTTTCCGCGACGGGGAGATATCGGAGGCCGAACTTCAGCAGGTTGACGGATCGAGCCCCCTTTCCGACCTGGCCGGCGCGCTGCTGACCAACTTTAACGCGCTGGATACCAACCACAGCGGCGGTCTTTCCGCGCAGGAACTCCAGGGATCGCTGTTCGCGCTGACCCCGGCGCAGTTCAACGAATTGGACTTCTCCGACGCGCGGCTCACCTTGATTCAGGACTCGATAACGGTCGATGGCGCCCCGGCCTCAAACGAGGGCACGGCAACGTCGCTTGAATTGTCTCTCGGCACGCTCAACGGCCGGAATCCCCTGTTTACGAACGGCCCGATCATCACGGTGGGTTACGCGGTGCGATTGCAGCCGGTTCTCCGGCAGGGCGTCACGGTTATCCGCTATCAGGGCAGCTTGTCCAGCGCGGAACTGGATCCGGTCCTGTCCGACGACCCCGAAACGATCAACGTTCCGGGCGACGCCACGCTAACGTCGGTGCGGGCGATTCCCGAATTGATCGTGGATCCGGAAATCCTGACGATCGACTTCGGGGATCAGGATATTGACGACGGGCGGACCCCCGCCCGGACGGTGACGTTGACGAACGCCCCGAATGCGACGTCGAATCTGACCTTCAGCTTTGTCGGGCTGGAGGGGGCCTCGCTCCGCGAGTTCGTCATCACCAGCGACACGCGGCAGCTGGTGCTTCGCCCGGGCCAGTCGCGGATCATCGAGATCGCTTTCGATCCCGACTCGATCGGCAACAAGCGCGCGAGCCTGCGCGTGGAATCCGATGATCCCGACGACGGCGCGGTGGATATCAACCTGTCCGGCCGCGCGCTGGACAGCGACATCCGGGTCACCCCGACGGCACTGAATTTCGGGAAGCGCAACCTGCTCGCGGGCCCGACCAACCCGCAATCGGTGAGCATCATCAACGATGGCCTTGGCATTCTGACCCTGGACAGCGTGACGCTCACGTGCGGGCCGGACGTGTTCCCCGTCATGACGGGCGCCCGCTTCGACGCGCTGGATCTCAACGGCGACGGCGTCCTGACGCAGGGCATCGGGGTGCGCCGCGAGCTTGAGCTGGCCGTGGATCTTTTCGACCTTGCCGAGGCGATCATGGAGGCCTTTGGCGAACTGGACGCGGACGGGTCGAACGATCTGGACGCGGCGGAAATCGATGCGCGTTTCCCGTTCCTCACGCCGGAGCGCTTCGCCGCGCTGGACACAGACGCTTCGGGCGAACTGGGCGCGAGCGAACTTGCGGCGGCGATGCAACTCGCGATGTTCGCGGGACAGCTTCTGGCGAGCTTCGATGACTTCGATACGGCGCCGCCGGCGGGCCTGGATTTCAATGAGGGCCAGAGCATTCTGCCCGATCTCTCCGAGGCCCAGTTTGCCCTTTTCGACGCCGACGGGGACGGTGTCATGAGCAAGGCGGAGCTGGACGAACGGCGGCGGATCGCGGAAATCGCGCGCCAGCTGCAGGCGGACTTCGCCGGCCTGGACGCGGACCGCAACGGATCCCTGAGCGGCGCGGAAATCGACTCCTACGCGCCGCCGCTGACTCCCGGCCGCTTCGCGGTGCTCGACACGGACGCCGACGGCGAGCTGTCGCGGGCGGAGCTTGAAGCGTCGGATTCCAGCCTGGCGGCGGGCATTGTTTCAAGCTTCGCCGCGCTCGACACGGACGCCAGCGGCGGCCTCACGATTGTCGAGGTAAACGCCGCGTGCGCGTTCCAGGTCTTCTCGGATTCCGGCGAAACGTCGCTGGAAACCGCGCAATCCCGGCTCGTCCGTATCGTGTTCAATCCCTCGACCGAGGGGATCAAGACGGGCACGCTCCGCATCGAGGCGAACCAGACGGGCCAGGGCACGCCGATGGTCTCCAAGGTCAGCCTGGCGGGCATCGGCAACCGCACGCCGCGCATCGTCGGACAGAACCCGGTGACCACGCTCGAGGACACGCCCGTCACCATCATCCTTGACAACCTGATTGTGGACGCGCCCCTGCTGAACTTCCCGGAGGAGGTCACGCTGGCGTTCCAGCCGCGTCCGGCGGACGCGAACTATACGCGGGACGGCAACGCGATCATCCCCAACGAGAATTTTAACGGTGTGCTCTTTGTGCCCGTCACCGTGCGCGACGGCAATATCGCGAGCAATATCTGGAACCTGCGCATCGACGTCACCAAGGTGAACGATCCGCCGACCGACATCCGGCTGAGCAACAACACGATCCTGGAGAACCAGGTGCTCGACACGGTAATCGGGCGATTCACGACGACGGATCCCGACATCGGCGATCTGCATATCTACACGCTGGTTCCCGACGACCCGCTTACGGACGACGACGACCACATCGACAACGAGTACTTCGGTATCGTGGCGGACCAGCTTGTCAGCCGCGCGGTGTTCGACTACGAAACCCGGAACCGGTACACGATTTTGGTGCGCAGCCGCGATCCGGAGGGCCTCTCCGTCGAGCGGGCGTTCCAGATCCGGATCCTCGACCAGCCGGACGACGAGGACAACTCGGTCGCGGCCGAGGTGTTGCTGGACAACTTCGACACGGCCGACGCGAACGGCGATGGCCTGATCACGTTTGGCGAAACACTCCGGCTTCTGCCCGGCTTTACGCGGGAGCGCTTTGACACGCTGAACACGGAGGTCGAAGTTTCCCTGGCCGACCTTGAGACCGGCGCGAACCATACGAGCGCGGCCCAGACCCTGTTCGACAATTTCGATCAGACCGACGGCAACCGGAACGGCTCCCTCACCCTGATCGAGGCGCGGCGGACCGTGCCGTCACTTACTCCCGAGGCCTTCGCCTATCTGGACTTTGACGGATCGGGCACGCTGTCGCCATCCGAGCTTCAGGCGGGCATTCTCGTGCACAACGATCTGAGCAGCCTGGCCGCGCGTTTCGATTCCCTCGACCGGGATGGCAGCGGGCTCCTGACCTTTGACGAGTTGCCCGAGGATCTGCGCGCGCTCAACCGCGCCCTTTTCGAGCGTCTCGCCTCCAACGCCGGCCTGTCGCGGCGCGAGCTTGAGAACCAGGTCACCTGCAAGCTGGTTGAGGGTTCGGCGGTCCTGATCGAGCCGTCGGGCGATCTGTTGGCCCCCCCGGGTGCGTCGCTGCTCAACGTCACGTTCAACGCGGAGGCCGATGTAAACGTCGCGTCGGCGTGCGGCGCGGACGACATAGTCTTCACGTACGACATCGCGGCGGAAAGCATCCTGCTGACGGATCTGGCCGAGTACTTCCTGCAGAACCGGGTTGCGCTGGACGCGAATTTCGATGGCGTGCTCAGCGAGGCCGAGGTTGCGCCGAGCCGCATCGGCCTCACGCCGGAACGCTTCGCCGCGCTCGATTTCAACGGCGATGGCGGCCTCTCCACCGAGGAGCTGGAGGCGGCGGTAATCCTGTCTGACCTGGCGGAAGCCCTGCTCGACGCGTTCGCGGCGCTGAATACGGACAACAGCACGGGGCTTTCCTTCGCCGAGACGCTCGCGTCCGGCCTCGATCTGGACACGCTCCGCTACAACATCCTGGATCTGAACGGGAACGGGGTGCTTACGCGCGAGGAGCTGGAGGCCGAGGCCGATCTCCCGGGCTTCCTGCTCGGGAATTTCGCCTCGCTGGACGCCAACGCCAGCGGCGGGCTTTCCATCACGGAAGTCCGCGCCCTGCTACCAGGCCTCTCGCAGACGCGATTCCGCAACCTGGACGCGGACGGGAACGGCGAGGCGAGCGCCGAGGAACTGGCCGGGGCGAACGACTTCGATAAGGCGGCCCCGATATTCGCGGAGATCCTGCCGGAAGAACTCGCCCAGAAGCAGATCCGCGGCAATCAGCCGGCCACCTTCACGCTGCCGGTAAACAACGCGTACCGCGTGCGCGTTACGGCGACGATTCCGGAGACGGGCCAGTCGGTGCAGTCGGACGCCTCGACGTTTGAGATCCGGAACGGCGTCGACAACGACGACAACGGCTACCTCGACTTCCCATTCGAGGACCTCGTTAACGATGGTTCGCGCTGGGTGCGATCGGTGAGCAGCGCGAACTGCAACCGGCGGGTGCTGATGCATGCCTGGCGCGGATCCAATATTCCGGGCCGCAATATCGAGGCGACGCTGGCCAATCCGGCCAATCCCCAACAATTGCTCACGCTGGCCGTGCCGCACGGCCTCGCCGCGGATGGCGAGGAGGCGATACTGGTAGCCGCCATCGCCTGCGACGCGGAAAGCCTGTTCACGCGTCGCGGCGCCGAGGGCATTGGCGCGCCGCCGGAGGATTTTGTAGCGGGCACGGCGTGGCTTTCGGTCATGGTCATCGTGCGCGAATTGGGCGCGCCGACGTTTGCGCCGGTGAGCGACGCGCGGCTGGCGCAACGCCCGATCACCCTCTCGCTCAACCGCCTGAACTTCTCGCCCGAGGATGAGGCGACGTTCTACCACTTCGGGACTGAGATTGTATCCGACGAGGCCACCGGCTTCGACGTGATTCCCGGCGAAAGCGCGTGGTCGGACACGGGCGTGACGAACCCGGCGTCTACCGGAAATACCCTGACGGCGCGCGTTGCGCGGCAGGGCGCCTTTGTCGCGCTGGAGTCCCTGAAGCCGCCGATTCTCGTAAGCGTTCCCGATATCGGCGTCGGGGTGAACCTTGGCGAGGTTCGCGTCAACGAAACCGTCGAGGTTCCGGTAACGATCAGCAATATCGGCGGCGAACGGCTTATCGGCGCGGTCGAGTTGCGGGATCCATCCGGCGTGTATTCGATCATTGGCGGCGCAAGCTATAACCTGGGCCATGGCGAGTCGCACCAGTTCCTCGTTCGCTTCGCGCCGCGCGAAGAAAACACTTATGCGGCCACGCTGGCCTATTCCGGCGACCCGAAGGGCCTGATCGTCACCGACGTGCGCGGGATGGGCCTTCCGCCGAAGGGCTTCGGATGCGGGGCCGGATCGGGCGGGGCGGCGTCGCCGTGGAGCAATGTGCTGGTGATCGGAGCGGCGCTGGCGGTGCTGCTTTACCGCCCGAGGCGGCGGTCGGGTGTGCGGGTGGAGGGTTAGCGGGCGGTAGAGCCCGCTCATGACGCGTTGCGTAACCCATTAAGGGAGAAAATGGACAGCGGCTTCGCCGCCTGGCAGGCGGGGACGCCTGCGCTCCCAGCCTTTGGCGCTTCCTTGTTTGCACGTGCTGTAACGTGGTTTGCATGAGGCAAATATGGGGATCTTGAGGCATGGTTTTTCGGACCAGGATGAAACATTGCCCCTGACCGCTGGCGCTCAATCGAAGTTCCGCGCCCTCAAGCCTTCGCCGCGGAGCCGCGGCGCTTGAACGTGGCGCACGTGGCTCCCTTTGAAATTTCAGTGCGGGCGGGTGGACGGTTCGCGGTTCGGGAAAGCACCGGACGGACCAGTTGCCCGCGATGCACAGGTGTGCTACAGTCATGCTGGATTGTCAACTGTTTTCCGGTCGCGCGCGGCCAGCCTGTGCGCGGTTGGAGGACGACGGCCCGCACCGGGAATTGCGTGCGCCGGTGTACTGTTCAGGCCGCGTGGCCGCACGGGGAGAGCCTAATGGACTTGCGCGTCATCCAGAAGAAACAGGCCCGTTTCTGCGTGGGCCTCATGTCGGGAAGCTCCTGCGACGGCATTGACGCCGTGCTGGTGCGGATCAAGGGCACGGGCCGCAGCCTGGTCATGAAACTGATCGAGCATCAGACCTTTCCGTTCCCGCAGGCCCTGAAGAAGCGGCTTCTGGACGAGCACATGAGCGCGCGGGACGCGTGCGTGCTGGACTTCGAGTTGGGCGAGCGGCTGGCGGAGGCGGCGCAGGGCGTGATCGGGGGCATCGAAGACGAGAGCATGATCGTTGATTTTATCGCGTCCCACGGCCACACCGTCGCGCACATGCCGCCCCGATCGAATGAGCGCGTCGGGACGATGCAGATCGGCCAGCCCGCGATTATCGCGGAGCGCACGGGCCTGCCCGTCGTATCCGACTTCCGGCCGCGCGACATGGCCGCCGGCGGTCAGGGCGCGCCGCTGGTCCCCTACGCCGACTGGCTTCTGTTCCACAAGGTGAGCCGCCCGGTGTGCTGTTTGAATATCGGCGGCATCGCGAATTTCACGTCGGTCACCCCGGAATTCCGGAAGGTGCTCGCGTTTGACACCGGCCCGGGCAACATGGCCATTGACGGCGCGGTACGCATCCTGACGCGCGGGCGGGAGGAGATGGACACGGACGGGGAGATGGCCGCGAAGGGCATGATCATCGACGAGTTCCTGGAGTATCTCCTGGACCACCCGTATTTCGAGAAGCTTCCGCCGAAGAGCACGGGCCGCGAAGAATTCGGGGTCAATGTCTATCTGCGCGACGCGCTGGCGAACCGGTCGGAGCATTCGGCGGAGGACCTGGTCGCGACGGTCACGGAGGCGGTGGCGCGTTCAATCCTCGCGGCCTACGATCGCTTTATCAAGCCGGAGAACCCCGCCGAGCACATCATCGTGGGCGGAGGCGGGGCGCACAACAAGGCGTTGATGAAGCGGCTGAAGGCGGGCTTCAATGGGGCTCAGGTGTTTACGAGCGACCAGTACGGGATCCCGATCGCGGCGCGCGAGGCCATCGCGTTCGCCATCCTGGGCAACGAGTGCGTCATGGGCACCCCCGCCAACGTGCCGCACGCGACGGGCGCGGAGAAGCGGGTCATCCTCGGCAATATAACGCCGGCCTGAGCGCCGGCGGCTTGGTCCGAACCGGCGCGGCGTGTGCGAGCGCGGCGCCGGTCCAACGGGAGGACAGGGGTTTGAACATCGTGTTGAGGTCTTTAACGGTCCTTTTGGCCGTGGTGTTGATCGCGGGCTGCCCGCCGGCCAACTTGCGGCCGATCGCCGACGCGGGCCCGGACCAGACGGTGGAGCAGGGCTCCACGGTAATCCTGGACGGATCGGGCTCTTCCGACCCCGAGGGCGGCGCGCTTTCGTATCAGTGGCAGTTTGTCGCGCGTCCCGGCGGGAGTATGGCCACGCTTTCGGGGGTTGGATCGGTCTCGCCGAGCTTTGTGGCGGACCGCCCGGGGACCTTTACCTTGCGGTTGACGGTCTATGACAGCGGGGGCGCGAGCGCGTCCGACACGGTAAGCATCACGGTGACCGGGATGCTTGCGACCGTACCCAATCTGCCTGGGCAGACGGTTGCGGAGGCCGAGGCCTCGCTGGCTGGCGCGGGCCTGACGCGCGGCGCCATCACCGAGGAATTCAGCAATACTGTGCCAATCGGCCAGATTATTCGCACGTCGCCGGCTCCGGGCGCGGAGGTGGATCCGGGGAGCAGCGTGAATATCGTGGTGTCGCTCGGCCCCGAACCGGATGATGATGTGGACGTTCCCGACCTGGCCGGCCTGACGCGGGCGGAGGCGGAATCCGCGCTTGCGGACGCGGGCCTGATCCTGGGAGAGGTGGGCTTCAGCGCCCCGGGTGACGCCACGCCCGGCACGGTGATCGGGCAGGACCCCGCGGCGGGCGAACGCGCGGACGAAGGCAGCGCGGTTTCCATCATAATCGCGCTGGAACCCATCGATATCCAGCGCGAGCACACCATCAACCTGCTGGAGAGCACCGGGGATCCGGCGGGCGCGAATATGGCGCGGCCCGACGATGCGCGGGCGGATTCCACCACGGGAGAAATCTTCATTACCGCGCGCCTGACGCCCCATATCGCCGTATACGACACGGCGACGGAGTCCATCGCGCGCACGATGGACAGTGGCTTTGCGCATCCCGGCGAGAAGCGCCTGTTTCTCGCGCCCGGCGACGCGGCAATCTATGTATACGACGTTGGTAGCGGCGTGCTGGCGCGCATGGACCGCGCGACCGGCGCGGTGACCGCGAGCGCGGCGCTGGACGGTCCCCTGGCCGACGCGGTGGTCGATCCCGGCGCGAACCGGGTATACGCGATCCTGCGGACCAGTCCGGGCCTTCGCGCCCTGCATGCCGCGACCCTGGTGGAAGCATCCACGTCCACCGCGATCGACGGGGCCACGGGCGACGCGGCGCTGGACCCGGCGGGCAAGCTGCTCGTGCTGAATACGGAGACGGAGTCCTCGGACGGCGAGCTGCGCACCTATGATCCCGCGTCGGACACGGTCGAGACCACGGTTACGTTCGACATGCCCGGGTCCGGGGCGCTCACGGCGCGCCAGCTCGAACTCGACCCGTCCGGGACGCGCTTCTTCGTTCGGACGGACACCGCGCTCGGAATCTTCAACATGAACGGGTCCAACGGCCGCGTGTTGCCGCTGGCGTCGCAATACCGCAGCGCGGATATGGCCTACGATCCGGCCTCCGGGCGCCTGATTGCGGCGGTCCTGGAGCTGCCCGCGCTGAACGCCGCGGCCCGGCGCGGCGTGGCGCTGCTCACGTTTAATCCCAACCTCGGCCAGAGCACGGCGCCGCAGGAGAGCTTCACGCTCGGCGAGCAACACGGCGCGCTGGCGGTGGACACCGGATCGAATTTCGTGCTGGCGACGGACCCCGGCACGGGCACGGTGTGGACGCTGCAAACGAGCCCCTTCCCCCCCACGCCGTCGGTCTTCGAGATCGGATCGGGCATCGGACCGATCGTGGCGGCGGGCGGGCGCGTATTCGGCGGCGATCGCTTCGCGAACAGCCGGCTTTTCTGGTGGATTCCGGAGAGCGCCACGGTGGATCAATTCGACGCGGGCCTGTGGCCGGCTCCGATTCATCTTGAGGCGGCTGGCAATACGCTCACCGTACTCAACGCGTGGGACAGCACGGTTTCCCGCTTCGATGTGTCGGGATCGCCGGTCCTGGACGCGACCATCGCGACCGGTTTTTCCGTGGCCGCATCGGAGCGCCTGCCCTCGCTTGCGGTGGAGCCATCCGGCGGACGGATCGCGGTCGCGTATCCGGAGTTTGCCGAAGTGGCGATTCTGGACGCGGCGACTGGCGGCCGGTTGCGCACACTGGCGGTTCCGAGTTTTGGTTCCGGCGCGCAACCGGAGGGATCCGGGCAGTTGCAGATCGCATTCGTCCAGGACGCCGGGAGTCTGTTTTTCGTGTTTGATCGCCTCTCCCGGGTGCTGCGCCGCTTCGACGCCGGCGACAGTTTCACGCCCTTGAGCACGGCCAATCTGGGCGGGCTGCTTACCGGCATGGCGGACGCGCCCGAGCACGGCTGGCTCTTCCACGATCCCGATCATGGCGTGTTCTTCGTGGGGCCGCTTGAGGTCAGCCTCACCAGCGGGACCGCGACCGGGGCCAGCCTGCCGGCCACGCAGACGGTTATCGCGGCGGACACCGCGCTCGACGTCTACTGGACCGTGACGCAGACCGCTATCAGCGGTGGCCTTGAGGTTACCCTGAATACGGTAAACCGGCGCGATTACTCGGTCGGAGACGTTTCGTTCACCCTGCCGGGTCCCCTTCCGGTTCCGCCGGAATTCGCGTTTGACACCGCCAACCGCCGCTTTTACGTGGCGTATCCGCATACGTCGGAACTGGAAGCCTATCGCTATTGACGGACGCGCCGCGTAGAGCCCTTCCCGGGCGGGACCCCGACGCCGGTCGCGCGATCCTGACGGCGAGCGCCGCGGTGATCGGGGCCGCGCTGCTGCTGGGGCTTTGTTACCCACTGATCGGGGGGCGGATCTACCAGGGAAGCGACCTTGGCGCCTACCACTTTCCGGTTCGGAGCTTCTACAGCCAGTGCCTGAAGAACGGCCAGAGCTTTCTCTGGCAGCCGAATCTGTTTTGTGGCTATTACCTGCACGGCGAAGGCCAGGCGGGCATGCTGCACCCGTTCCACCTGCTGATCTATCGCTTCCTGCCGCTGGACGTGGCCTTCAACCTGGAGTTTGTCTCGGGTTACCTCATGCTGTACGCCGGGATGGCGGCGCTGCTTCGCCGCTGGGGCCTGCCGTGGTTCGCGGCGCTGTTCGGGGCCAATGTCTTCACGTTTTCCGGCTTTACGCTCTTCCATTTCATCCACCTTCAGGCGATTGCAATCATCGCGCACCTGCCGTGGATGCTGCTGGCGCTTGATGCGTACATGGGGGCCCGCGAGCGGCGCGCCGCGCGGTGGGCGTGGCTTGCCCTGGCGTTCCTGGGGGCGTCGCAGCTCCTGCTCGGCTACCCGCAATACGTACTGTTTACCGTGATCGCGCTGATCGCGGGCGCCGCGCGTTTCGTGGGGCATCCGGGCGCTTTCGCACGCCTGTTCGCCGTGGGTGCGGCGCTGTTTACGGGGCTGCTGCTTGCGGGGGCGCAGGTGCTACCCACGCTGGATGTGCTGCAGGGTGCGCAGCGATCCAGCAACCCGGAATTCTGGCGCGAGGGATCGCTGCACCCGCTGAACCTGCTGCAATGGGCCGGCCCGTGGTTCTTCGCGAACGGCGTCGCCCACGGGGATCCCGTGCACGAATACGCCCTGTATACGGGGATGATCCCCGTGGTCCTGGCGCTGTCGCTGCTGGTGCGCGCGCCGCGCGAACGCCAGCGGGCCATGAGCGCGCTCACCTGCGCCCTGCTCGGGGGGATCGCGCTTATCCTGGCGCTCGGGGGCTATGGCGGGCTCTACGGCCTGCTCGCACAACTGCCGATCCTGGGATCATTCCGGTGCGCCGCGCGTCACATCGTGCTCGTTCAGTTTGCGCTGGCTGCCCTCGCTGCGATCGCTCTGGCGGAATGCCACACGCGCGGGGCGGTGGGTGGAAGCCGGTTGGCAAGACTGGCCGCCGTGCTGGCGCTGATCGCGTTGGTTGCCGCGCTCGCGGTTCGCCTGTATGGCGGCCCGGCGCGGGACGATATCACGGACCAGTGGTTGCGTATCCTGCTGGGTCCCGCGTTGTTGATCGGCGCGGCGGCCCTGGTGTCCTTCGCGCCCCGCTGGCGGACTGCCGGCCTGGGCGTGTTGATGGCGCTGGCGGCGACCGATATCGGTCTACACGCGTTACCCCGGGTCTGGGATCATAAACCCCAATCCAGCCGCTACGAGGCGCTGCGGGACGCGCTGCGCGACGAACTGCCCCGCGATCCGGCGTTCACGCCTGGTTCTGGTGTTTACCGGGCCCACGGGAACTGGCGGGTTGCGCGGCTGGCCCCGCTGGGTCTGCCCAACTACCTCGGCTACGTGGGGCTGCCTCCGGCGTGGACCCTGGATCCGGGCGCGCCGGTCACCCGACGCGTGGCCGGAGTGCGCTGGGAAAAACAGCCGGTGAACGCCCCGGACTGGACCGTGAACGAGGATGCGCTACCGCTGGCGCGCCTGGTCACACAGACGGTGGTGAGCACGACGCCCCGGGAAACGATTGGGCGTATTGACGTCGCCACCACCGCGCTTGTCGAGCGGCCGCTGGCGCTTCCGGGCGGGTCTCCGGGCGCGCTTCGGTGGGTCGAACATACGCCGGGCCATGCGCGTTTCGAAACGGAAGCCAGCGCGCCCCAGTTGCTTGTGTTCGCACAACGCCACCATGCCGGCTGGCGCGCAACCGTGAACGGCGCGCCCGCCGAGGTGCTCCGGGTTTACGGGGATTTCATGGGCTGCCTCGCGCCCGCCGGTGCGGCGGAAATCGTCTTTCGCTTCGCTCCGGCCAGTCTCCGGTACGGCCTTCTCATGAGCGCGTCGGGCCTGCTGTTCGCGCTGGCGGGCGCCGGGCTGGCCGGGCGCGCCGCGGGTGGCCGGCCTTCGGAGGGCGGTGATTGAGCGTGCAACGCGCCCGCCGCGTGCACTACAATGCCGTTTTCCCAACCGGCCACCCGGCCCCGCATTCAAGAAGGTCCACCATGCGAAGTATCCTGGCGCTGTCCCTGTGTTTTTGTGTTCTTACGGCCCCGGCCGCCGTCATTGACGATGAGATTGAAATTCAGGGGCACCTGATCCGGCTCGGCATGGCGCCGGAAGACGGCGGCGCGCTGCACACCTTCGGCCTGCTCGCGGCCCCGCCCAATTTCGCGGGGAGCGGCGGCCTGTTGCAGGAAGGATTCGGGGTGGGCAATTTTTACGTGCCCAACCGCCGCCTGAATGAGCGTATGGAGGCGCTGGACTCCGCCGACGGGCGGCCCGTGCTCCAGTATTCCTACGACTGCGAGGGCCCGAACATCCAGGGCCTCCGGGCCGTTCGGAAACTGGAGCTCTTGCCCGATGAATCCTCCGTGCGCGTGACGTGGACGGTCACGAACAACGGCCAGGAGCGGCAGTGGGTGGCGCCGTGGGTGCGCAACGACGTTACGCCCGGCGGGACGGCGGAAGCCCGCGATCGGATCGACCTGCCCACGCGGGAAGGCATCATCCACCCCAAGTCCGCCGGCTATTATCCCGCTACACGCAATTGGGCGGCCATCACGGATCCCATCGAAGATCAGACGCTCTACCTGGTGTTTGACGCCAACCATACGCACTCTTATCTCGTGGAGCCCTACGCCCCGGACGAGGACGGCGCGTACCCCGACTTCATCCGGCTTCAGGCGGCCTTTGTGCCGTTCCTCCTCGAACCGGGCCAGGTATGGACGACGACGTACCGCCTGAACCTGGTTCGCGGGCTGAAGCATGTCGATTTCGCCACCGAGGAGTTCGCGGCGCAGATCGACTACCGCGACGGCGTCCTCACGATGCTTTTTTCCGCGGTGAAGCCGATGCGGGGGCTCCAGATCGACGCGCGGATCAAGGGGGCGGATGGCCAGATCTGGACCTTGCCGCGCAAAGAGTTCAGCCTGGAGCCCGACCGCCTGGCGCGGTGCACGTGGGATTGGAAGGCGCCGGCGCGCGGCGCGTACGAGATCCTCGCGCAACTGGAGCAGGGCGGTCGCCCGCTGAAGATCGGGACAGAGACCGGATCCCCGCACGGCGGCATCGACACCCGCTTTCTCGCCGGTGACGGCCCGCAGCCCGTATTTCGGGCCTGGACCGACGCGCCGCATCTGCTGGACCAGCGCCCGCGCACCCTGGAACGCCCGCTGATTGCGGCGGATCCGGTACTGGTCTGGTCCGAGTCGCCGCTGCGCAAGATTCTGCCTCAGGACAGCGCCGATCCGTCCGGGCCGGCGGAACCGGTGGTGCGCGCGGGGCTGGCCCAGGGCGAGTCGGAGAGCTTTCAGATTGCGCTGCGACCGCCGCGCGGCCAGGATCTCGAGCGCGTCCGTGTCAAGGCCGGGACGCTGGTTTCGGCCCGGACCGGCGCGGCGCTCCCGGAGGGCGCGCTGAGGATTTATACGCAGCGCTACCAGCATGTGGCGATCCCGTCCCATTTCGAGGGCCCCACGGGGTACTGGCCGGACGCGCTGATGCCCTACGCGCCGTTTGATGCGCCGGGCGGCGTTACGAGCCCGCTCTGGTTCACTATAACGGCCCCGGAAGGCGCGGCCCCGGGAACCTACGCCTCGCTCATCGAAATGGAAGGGGCGGGCCTGTCCCCCGTGGAGTTCTTTCTGGAGGTGGAGGTATTCGACTTCAAGCTCCCCTCCCACCCCATGCTCAAGACCAGCTTCCGCTACGACGCGGAGCTCGCGCTGGAAGACCACCAGCGCACCGGGGGAAGCCTGACGGCGGCCCAGCTGGACGCGCGCTTTCAGGAGAACGCCGCCGCGCACCGCGTCACCCTGCGCGGCGCGCTGGCCTTTCCCGAAGAACAGGCGAACATTGACGCGGCGATCACCCGGTTCCAGGAGCGGCTGGCGCAGGCCGATCCCGCGGGGACAACGACGATCAGCATCCCCCCCACGCTCTTGAATTACCCGGAGCAGCTGGCCCGCGTCAACGCGGCGGTCAAGCGGAACGGCTGGGCGGGCCGCGCCTTTGTGCACCTGGCCAACGAGCCCCCGCGCCCGGCGTGGCCCCGGCTGCTCGAGGGGATCCAGGCGTGGAAGACGGCCGCGCCGGACATCCCGGTTGCGGTGACGACGTATGGCCTCGAACCCTTCCTGCCGGATCTCCTGGACATCTGGGCCGTGCACGCGCCGGTTTTCGACACGGGGAACAATACGCAGGTCCTGGATCGTATTCGCAACGGGAAGGAAGTCTGGTGGTATGTCGATCAGACGCCGCCGCGGCCCTACGGCAATTTCTTCCTCGATTTTGAAGCGATCGAGCACCGGATCCTGTTCTGGCAGGCGTGGGCGCTGGGCGTCCGGGGAATGTACTACCACGGCGTCAACCAGCACCGCCCCGGCCAGGACCCGTGGAAATCGCTGCTGGATCTGACGCCGGTGAATGGCGATGGCTTCCTGGTTTACACGGGCAAGGACGGCCCCATCAACTCGATCCGGTGGGAGAACATCCGGGATGGCATTGAGGATTACGATTACCTGGCGATATTCAACGACCGGCGGCGGCGCCTTCTTGCGGAGCCCGGCCACGAGGCGCTGCTCAAGCGCGCGGCGGAGGTCTACAATCTAAAGGCGGTGATCCCGAGCCTGGTCGATTTCACGCGCGAGCCGGACGTGCTGGAAAGCAAGCGCCGCGAGATTGCGCGGATGATCGTGGAGATGAATGCCGCGCTGAATTGACATTGCGGCGCGGGCGCGGCGCGCGCGGGCCGGCTTCCGGTATACTACACGGCGAATAACCCGCCGCCCCGGCGCGGCGTCCGGAAGGTTTCGCCATGCAGTACCTGCTTCCCCTCTTCGCCCTCCTTGCCGCTCCCCAGACCGTGTATCAGTGGGAGTTCAACAGCCCGAACGACACGGCCTGGCAGCCGAACGCGCATTTGGCGGATGTCGCGATCCGCGATGGCGTCCTGCACGCGCGCGCGGTGGAATGGGACCCCTTCTGGATTTGCGACGGCATCGAGATCCCCGCCACGCCGTGGCAGGCCGTGATCATCCGGATGCGCGCGTCGGCTCCGGGCGAGGGCGACCTGTTCTGGACGGGGGATACGTCCGGGCCGAATGGCGGGCTGTCCGAGGACCGGAAGGCGCGCTTCTCCGTGCGCGGCGGGGACGCGTGGCAGGAGATCGCCCTGTACCCCTTCTGGCACGGCGCGGGCACGATCCGCAAGCTGCGGCTGGATGTGTACAACAACGCAAGCTTCGAGATCGACGCCATCACCATTGTGGACTGGTCCGGGGACGCCGCGCCCTTCGATGCGAGTACCTGGGACGCTGCCGCGCTCGACGCCTGGCGCGCTTCGCCGGATGGGGCGTACCGCTGGTCGCCGCCGCTCGCGCTGGACACGACCGAACGCGGCTGGGCGAGCCTGACGATTGATGCCGACGCGGCGGGCACGGGCGCGCTGGTGTGGGGATCCGGGAAGCGTCCCGGCATGCAGCGGCAGTCCTTCAACTTCCAGCCTGGACGGCAGACCTGCAATCTCGAACTTCAGGGGATCGGCGCGTGGGCGGAAGTCAACGCCGTGGGCCTTTTCGTCCCGCCGGACGGGGTGCGCGTCCACGCGCTGTCGCTCAGCGACGCGCCCGCCGGGCCGGCCGACCTGCGCACGGTGTATTTCGGCCCCGAGGACGGTGTCAACCGCGCGGGACAGCCGGCCCGGGTCATCGCGCAATTCACGAACCGCGGCGGCGAAGCGATCGGGCGCCTCATCGGGCGCGTCGAGGGGCCTGTGGGCCTGGCCGTCACCGCCACCATTGACGAAGCGCGCAATGTGGGCTTCGAGGACCGCGCGGTGCTTTCGTGGATCGTGGAGGCGGCGGCTCCGGGCGAGTACCCCGTGACGCTCGTGCTGGAGGGCGCCGGGGCGCCTGTGCGGGAGCAATCGACCATCCGCATCACGCCGCGCCCGGGCATCCCTGCGGCAGACTATGTGCCCGCGCCCCGGCCCGTCGCGACGGGCGTGGAAGTGGCGGCGTATTACTTCCCCGGGTGGGACAGCCCGGCGAAGTGGGACCCGATCCAGCGCGTGGCCCCGGTGCGCAAGCCGGTGCTCGGCTGGTACGACGAGGCGAACCCGGAGATCGTGGACTGGCAGATCAAGTGGGCGGTCGAGAACGGCATCTCCGTGTTTCTGGTGGATTGGTACTGGGTGCAGGGTAGCCAGCACCTCCAGCACTGGATCGAGGCCTACCGCAAGTCGCGCTACCGCGACCAGCTCAAGATCGCGCTGATGTGGGCGAACCACAACCCGCCGGGAACCCACTCGGCGGAGGACTGGAAGGCGGTGAGCGAGCACTGGATCGCCGAGTACTTCCCGATGGACAGCTACCACCGCATCGACGGGGAGCCGGCGCTGTTTCTGTGGGATCACCGCGCGCTGCGGGAGGACCTGGGCGGGAGCGAGGCGGTGGCCCGGGTGCTTGCGGACTCGCGCGAGGCCGCCCGCGCCGCCGGGCTGCCGGGCATCAACTACGTCGCGCTACACCCCTTCGGCCAGGAGGCGATGCTCGCCGGGGAAGGGTACAACGGCGTCACGCGCTACCACGAATGGGGCCACGCGGAGGGTTTGGCCGAGAACCCGATGTACCTGCAATTTGCCGATGTGGCCGCGACGGTCGAGGATTCCTGGCGCGCGCAGCACGCGTCCCGCGCGGGCCTCACGTTCTACCCCGTGGTCGACAGCGGCTGGGATTCGCGCCCGTGGCACGGCAACCAGGCGCGGGTCATCGCCGGGCGCACGCCGGAACTCTTCACGCGGATGCTTCGGGATGCGAAGGCCTTTGCCGAGGAGACGGAAGCGCCGCTGGTCATTCTCGGGCCGATGAACGAGTGGGGCGAGGGCAGCTACCTGGAGCCCAACACGGAATTCGGCTTTGACATGATGAACGCCGTGCGCGCGGTCTTCGGCGCGGACGATCCGGCGTCGTGGCCGCCGAACGTGGCGCCGGTGGACGTGGCGCTTGGCCCCTACGACTTCCCCGAACCCGCCCGGCGGGACCGCTGGACCTTTGACACCGGCCTCGAAGGCTGGCGCGCGATGATGGGGCTTGGCAACGTGACCGTGGCGGATGGCGCGCTGATCGCCACGACGGACTCGGCGGATCCCGCGTTCGTGGCGCCGCTCTACGGCGTCGAGGCGGAAGCCGTCGCGGGGGTGCGCTTCCGGATGCAGATCAGCGGCGACCTGCCGGAGCGGCTCGCGGCGCAATTGTTCTGGTCGCGCGGGGGCGAGGCGACGAGTGAGGCCGCGAGCGCCCACATTCCGATCAAGACCGACGGCGCCATGCACGAATACGAGCTTCCGCTTGCGGATCACCCGCGCTGGCGCGGCGATATCACGCTGTTCCGCTTCGACCCGTGCAGCGCGCGCGGGGTGACGGTGCGGCTGGAGGAGTTCTCCTTGATCCCCGCGCCGACGGCGGGCAATCGCGATCTCGCGGGGCGCATCCTGGCCGACGAACGCCTCGATCAGGTGTTGGAGAAGGCGCACGCGCTGCTGGCGACCGGCCTGACCGCCGGCGACGGCTATGGCGAGGTCTGGATCCGCGATCTGAACACCTTTATCGAGGTGGCGGCGGACGTCGTGCCCCATGCGGAGCTGCGCGCGGCCCTTGTGCGCTTCTTCCACTTCCAGGGCGAGGACGGGAACATCGTCGACGGGTACATCCCGAAGGCGCAGGCGGGCACCGGCTACGAGTACATCGCGTCCGCGACCGAGCCGGACTACCTCGCGCACAAGAACACCGTCGAGACCGATCAGGAATCCTCGCTCATACAGGCGGTCGCCCGCTACGTGCACGTTACCGGCGATCGCACGCTGCTCGATGAGGTAGTGAACGGGCAGAGCGTGACCCAGCGCCTGCTGCGCGCGGTGGATTTCCTGCACACGCACCGCTTCGCGCCGGAATACGGCCTGCTCTGGGGCGGGACCACCGCGGACTGGGGCGACGTACAGCCGGAACACGAATGGGGCGTTGTCCTCGACGAGAACAGCCACCGGGCCATCGATATCTACGACAACGCGTTGTGCGTCGCGGCGCTGAATGATTTCCTGGCGATCGCCCCGCTCTCGCCCGATGATATGCGGCGTTATACGGACTTCCGCGATGGATTGAAGGCGCGCGCCCTCGAACACCTCTGGGACCCCGCGCGGCGCCAGTTCCGCCCGCATCTCTACCTTGCGGGGTCGCCGTTCCCCGAGGATTTCAACGAGGCGGCGATCTACTACCACGGCGGCACGGCGGTCGCCATCCAGGCGGGGCTGCTCACGCGCGCGCAGGTGGCCGAGGCCCTGGGCCGGATGCGCGCAAACGTCCGCGCGATCGGGGCCGCGAGCATCGGCCTCACGATGTATCCCGCGTATCCGGAGGGCTTCTTCAAGAATCCGATCCTGACGAAACCCTACACCTACCAGAACGGCGGCGACTGGACCTGGTTCGGCGGGCGCATGCTCTCGGGCCTCGTCGCCAACGGCTATATGGCCGAGGCATATGAGGAGATGGAGCCCATGGTCGAGCGCGTGTTGAAAAACGGCGGCTTCTACGAGTGGTACACCATTGAAAACCAGCCCGCGGGATCTGGATCCTACCGGGGATCCGCCGGGGTCCTTGGCAAGGCCATCCTGGAATTGCGGGAGTGGGCGGCGGAGCATGCCGCGCAGGCGGCTGATTGAATAAGGGTGGTGGCGGGGTTTCTTTTGGATTCAGAGAATACGGGGGTGACTTTTGCTCACGAAGGAAAGAAGTTGGAGAAGGATTGATATTCACGCGAAGGCGCAAAGAAGATGATCGAGGGCACGGTGCGCGGTTAGGGCGGGCGGAGATTTGGATTTGGAGCCACAAAGAGCGCAAAGAACACAAAGAACATGGCGCAGCCTCTGGCCGCAACCAAATAAATGATCACCACGAAGGGCACGAAGGGCACGAAGAAAAACGGAGAAGAGCTTTAACCGCAGAGAACGCAGAGAGCGCATAGGGTGATTTCTGGTACGCAGATGGATTGGGTGGATGATCGAGAGCGCATTTTTGACCACGAATGAACACGAATGCATCGGGAGCAGCCGCGGGCGGCGGTCAAGAATTGTGCCCACGGATTGCACTGATGACGAAGGGCACGAAGAAAAACGGAGAAGAGATTTGACCGCAGAGAGCGCAGAGGGTTTCATTGTGCGTGGACGGACCGCGGACTGGGGCGGTGGAATGGGCGCGTTTTTACTAACCACGAATGAACACCAATGAACACGAATGCACCGGGAGCAGCCCCTGGCCGCGATCAGGAATTTTGACCACGGAGTACACTGATGACACGGATAATAAAGGAAGTCGATCCGATCGAACCGCGAATGAAAATGAAGGAACGTGAATTTCCTGGCGTTACAAGTCGGTTGAATATGAATGTAGTGGACTTTTGATTCCCGTTCTTCCGGCCCGAAGGGCCAGCGCAGCTTCGAGCCCTGGGCAACGCCCAGGGGAAGCGTGGTGTAGTTTTATTTCGCCCTGAAAGGGCAGTGCAGCAGGGTGTGTGCCATTCGACAAGAAACGGATATAAACATGAGCCTACACAAAAGCCTTGCGCCGGGCGCGAAATGGGTGCATAGCAACGGTAACGTTTTCGCGGATCTTGGCGTTTCCAATCCGGAGTTGGCCTTGCTTAGGGCCGACATCTCCATCGCCATTGAGCAGGCCATCGAACGAAAGGGCATTACCCAGCGCGAGGCGGGAGAACTGATGGGTATACCGGCGGTGAAGGTCAGCAATATCGTGTGCGGCCGGCTGAGGGGATACACCCTGGATCGGCTTTTTACGTATCTGAAGCGTCTGGACGTGGATATCCAGGTCAAGATGAAGCCCAAGCCCAAACGGCGCGCCGAGGCCGAGATACGGGGCATTCGCGCCTGACGGCGATGCGCCGGGTGCACGCCTCGCGGTTAACCGGCGCCCAGGTCCCTAAAGAAATCGGTTTCGGGGACGATTCGCTCTTCTTCCACGTCGAAGCGGCTGGAGATCATACGCCGGAGATGAAGCCAGACCGATGTGCTGTCCCAGGGAGTCCCATCCGACCTGAATCCCCACGTGTTCTCCAGCGTAACACGGTCAATCAGGCTGCCCATCGTCTGCTCCGGAAGGGAATGCCGTAACCTATGCGAAAGCGCCACGAATAGCAGGGCCGGAATCGCAAATGGAAACAGCGCCGAGACCAACGGGCCCACGATCCACAGTCCACTCTTTTCGAAGCTGGCGATTGCCAGTACGCCGACCAGAAGGCCCAGCGGAAGCCCCACGCCAATCGCGATTCCCGCCAGGACGCCATCCGGCAGGGCCATTTTCAGGGAAGGTATGGGATAGGCCAGCGCGTCCTGTATTTCCGCCCACGCCCGCCGGCGGCCCCGCACCGGCAGGATCGCGGCCAGCGAGGTCGCTCGCCGTATGCTTCGGGGGGCTTGTCCCGACTCCCGGGCCAACGCCGCGCGCAGTGAAAAGAAGACCCGTACACGCGGGCACCGCGAGCGCCGATGCGCGTCCAGTTCGCGCGTGATCGCGTGGTAGAGGCCGGCTACGGTCGAGAGCCGGGCCACCGTCTGGCTGTCCAGGTAGACCCCGAATTCTTCCTCACAAGCGAGCAGCAATTCTTCCACTTCCAACCCCATGGCGCTATCTCCGGGATGTCGCTAATCACTTGAGGAAAGCGTACGATATCCGGGGCATGGTTGCAAGTGCGCCCGGGGCGGTATAGTGATTCGAAACAAGAGGGAGAGGATCCAGCCATGGGAAACAAGTCCATCTACCGGACGCCGGATGCGGAAAGGCGTTTGGGGGAACTTACCCGGGCGTTTCGCGATCGGCTCGATACGGCATTCATGGAGCACGATATTCCCACGCCGTTCGGGCGAACCCGGGTGGTGGAGGGGGGCAGGCTGGACGGGCCGCCCCTGGTTGTGCTGCATGGCGGCGGTACGAACAGCTACTATGCCCTGTACTTCCTGAAGCCGCTGCTTGCGCGTTTCCACGTGTTCGGCGTGGATATGCCGGGGCACCCCGGGGGCAGCGAACAGGTTTTTATCGACCCGCGCGGGGACGACTTCGGCCACTGGCTTGTGGACGTCGTGGATGCCCTGGGGCTGGCGCCGTCCGCCTGTCTGGGGGTGTCGTGGGGCGGGCTGGCCGTGCAGCGGTTCGCCGCGGTTGCGCCCCGGCGCATCACGAAGGCGGTGCTCGTTGTCCCCGCCGGGATTGTAAATCCGCCCCTGCTCCCGATGGTGCGCGCCGTGCTCGTGCCGAAGCTTTTGTGCAGGCTCACCAACAATCCGCGATTTCTCGAGCACACGATCCGGCGCGTCTTCACGGATTGCGACGACCCGCTGGTCCGCGAGTTCGCCCTGGCGCTGCTCCGCGACCTCATTGTGGATACGCGCCCCATGAAACGCTCCACGCCCGAGGAGATGCGGGGTTTTGCCGCGCCCAAACTCATTGTCGGCGCGGATCAGGACGTCTGTTTCCCCGGCCCCCGGATGGAGGCGCGATGCCGCGCGGTGTTTCCCGAACCGTACACGTTCCACATGCTGCGTCAGTCCAAGCACTGTCCGTCAATGAAAGAGGACAGCCTGGCGCGGTTGTGTGAGCTTATTGCGGCGTTTCTGGAAAGTGACGGCTGATGCCCGTTGAAGAATCTGATCGGCATTCGACGTCCCGCTTTCATGACGCGCCAATGCGACGTGGCGTACCGGTGTGAAATAACCGAGCCGGTCGGTGTTCGCTTATTCGTAACGTTTTAGCCGTACGGAGCCTTTGCGCCTGACGGCGCTGAGTACAGGCGGGACGCCCGCCTCCGGCGCGTCATAGAGCTGTGCCACTTTCTTTTCGAGGTGGCTTTGGTGGGGTCAGGAGAACTTTTTGGCGGTGGGCTCACTTTGCCGCGGACACGAATGTCCGCGATCCTCGCGCCTTCGGCACGGTGGACAGCCGGGACGGCTATCCTACATTTGCGCCTTGCGGCGCTGAACACAGGCGAGACGCCTGTGCCACTTTCTTTTCGAGGTGGCTTTGGTGGGGTCAGGAGAACTTTTTGTCGGTGGGCTCACTTTGCCGCGGACAGGAATGTCCGCGATCCTCGCGCCTTCGGCGCGGTGGACAGCCGGGACGGCTATCCTACATTTGCGCCTTGCGGCGCTGAACACAGCCGGGACGGCTGTGCCACTTTCTTTTCGAGGTGGCTTTGGTGGGGGGCAGGGGAATTTTTGGAAGCGGGCTCACTTTGCCGCGGACAGGAATGTCCGCGATCCTCGCGCCTTCGGCGCGGTGGACAGCCGGGACGGCTATCCTACATTTGCGCCTTGCGGCGCTGAACACAGGCGAGACGCCTGTGCCACTTTCTTTTCGTGGTGGCTTTGGTGGGGTCAGGGGAATTTTTTGTCGGTGGGCTCACTTTGCCACGGACAGGAATGTCCGCGATCCTCGCGCCTTCGGCGCGGTGGACAGCCGGGACGGCTATCCTACATTTGCGCCTTGCGGCGCTGAACACAGGCGAGACGCCTGTGCCACTTTCTTTTCGAGGTGGCTTTGGTGGGGTCAGGGGAATTTTTTGTCGGCGGGCTTACTTTGCCGCGGACAGGAATGTTCGCGATCCTCGCGCCTTCGGCGCGGTGGACAGCCGGGACGGCTATCCTACATTTGCGCCTTGCGGCGCTGAACACAGGCGAGACGCCTGTGCCACTTTCTTTTCGTGGTGGCTTTGGTGGGGTCAGGGGAATTTTTGGAAGCGGGCTCACTTTGCCGCGGACAGGAATGTTCGCGATCCTCGCGCCTTCGGCGCGGTGGACAGCCGGGACGGCTATCCTACATTTGCGCCTTGCGGCGCTGAACACAGCCGGGACGGCTGTGCCACTTTCTTTTCGAGGTGGCTTTGGTGGGGGGCAGGGGAATTTTTGGAAGCGGGCTCACTTTGCCGCGGACAGGAATGTCCGCGATCCTCGCGCCTTCGGCGCGGTGGACAGCCGGGACGGCTATCCTACATTTGCGCCTTTCGGCGCCTTGGACAGCCGGGACGGCTATCCTACATTTGCCGTGGACAGAAATGTCCGCGATCCTTGCGCCTGCGGCGCGATGCGGGCGGGCCGCCCGCGCTCCCATTGGTCCGCACTTCCGTTGCCGCGCGGATTTCTGTCGTCGAAAAATCAAGCAACATCATTCCGCTAACGTGTTACGCCTATTCTTGAAACTCGGGCATTGCGATACAGTCTCCGAATATATCCTCGGCACTGATCGGTATTGCCGGATCGCCGGCATGGTAAAAGCGTCCGCCGCGCGCCTCGTGGAAACGCAGCTCGATCTTCAGCATGACGAGGGCCAGACACAACGCCTGCATGGAGCCCTCCCCGCAGGCGCGCCGCTCTTTATCCAGGAGTCCCTCGATATGGCAATAGGAGCCCCAGGCGCCGCCTTCGTTCAGGTCATAGGGGGCGCGAACGTAGATCCGGACGGGCCGGATTGCGCCGCCGATTGGCTGGTAGCGGAATTCTGCTTCCGCGATGATCTTTTGCATCGCGCCGCCGCCTATCCCACCTGGATCGTGGTGGCGTCGTAGCGGTTGTGGAACGAGACGGACGCGCCTCTTGCGAAGGCGAGGGTGATGGCCGCGCCGCCCTCGCGCGCTTCGCCGTGGCATCCGGCCAGGGGCTCGCCGGCGACGCCGTGTTTGGCGCCGAGGTCGACCAGGGGGAAATCCGCGCCGCCCGCTTCGGGGGCGGCCGAGGTCTGCCAGCAGGCGATGCCGTCGTCGAAGTAGAGCTTGTGCCAGGCCCCGCCGGCGCAAATCCAGACGACATTGGCCTCGTCGTCGCGGTCGCCCTCGAACCACGCCTCCTGAACAATCAGGCGCTCCAGCGTCTTGCCGGCCAGGTCGGGCCAGTCTCCATCATAGTCGAGTTCGTGCGGTGGCATGCGTGGTTTCCAGTGTTGCAACGGTAGCGCGATTACCCTACCACACCGGCGCGGGGCGCGGCGACATTCCGCGCGCTATTCGAGGCCGTCCAGCGCGAGCTGGGTTTCGGCCCCTTCGCGTTCGAGCAGGAACTTCTTGCGCCAGAGCCCGCCGCCGTAGCCCGTGAGGGACCCGTCCTTCCCCAGCACGCGGTGGCACGGGATCAGGATCGCGATGCGGTTCTCGCCGTTCGCCCGGGCCACCGCGCGCACCGCGCCGGGCCGGCCCAGCGCGACCGCCTGGTCGAGGTAGCTGCGGGTCTGCCCGTAGGGGATTTCCCGAAGGATATTCCAGGCCCGCTCCTGAAACGGCGTGCCCCGCAAGTCGAGCGGGATGTCGAATTCCGTCAATTCGCCCGCGAAATAGGCATCCAGCTGTTCACGCAGCGCAGCGAACAACGAATGCTCCCCGATCCGAAAGCCCGCGTCAAGCCGCGCGCCGAGGCGGGAGATCTGCGATTCCAGGCGCTCCGGTTCGGCGAACTCCAGCAGGCACAGCCCCCGGTCGGTCGCCCCGGCAACGAGCGTCCCCAGCGGCGATGGCACGCCCCCGAGCATCACGGGTGGGGCATTTCCGGGCCGCGAAGGCGCACACGCGACCGCGCGGGTGAGCGCGCCTTCGATATCGTCCGGGGCGGTGAGGGGTTCGGCGGTTCCGCCGGTCGCGGCGGCCATCGCTTCATCCGCGCGGGGGGTGTTGTTCATGGGGGGGCCTCCTCACTGTGTGGTGCTTGAAGCGGCTATTGTAGCGAACCGCGCGGTTGCGGTACAGGGAGCGGCGCGGGCTTGGCGGGCGGCGCCGTCAGGGACGGCAGGGACGGCAGGGACGTAAGAGACGTAAGAGACGTAAGAGACGTAAGAGACGTAAGGGACGCAAGGGACGTAAGGGACGGCAGGGACAGCAGGGACGTCAGGGACGGGCTCGCGCTGATAACCTGGATTTCGCATGGTCGCGTCGCCGTCCAGCTACGGAAGCGAACGTTACCCACAACCGCCACAGAGCGCGGGCCTTTGCCGGGGCGCCCTGGCGCGCGTTTGTATGTTAAGATCCCGGCATGAGCAGTCCCTCCGAATCCGTCCGGCATACCGCCGCTATCGTTCTCCGCACCGGCGAGGCCCCTACCGCCAGCCCGGAGGACTTCGTGGGGCGCTTCGACACGAGTACGGTCCCCATTGAGCCGGGTTGCTACATCATGGAGGACGCGAAGGGCAAGCCGATCTACGTGGGCAAGGCGAAGAGCCTTCGCGCGCGGATCCGCACGTATATCAACGCGAGCGACTCGCGCTACAGCGTCAAATTCCTGATGCGCCGGGTGGCGCGGATCCAGTTTCTGGTCACGGGCAACGAGAAGGAGGCGCTGCTGCTTGAGAACAGCCTCATCAAGCAGTACCGCCCGCGCTACAACGTCCAACTGAAGGACGACAAGACCTACATCAGCCTGCGCGTGGACACGCGGGAGGACTTCCCGCGAATTACGGTGGTCCGGCGCTACCGCAAGGATGGCGCGCGCTATTTCGGGCCGTACCACAGCGCGGCGTCGGTGCGGAACACGTTGCGGCGGCTCCAGCGGCTCTACCCGCTTCGCACGTGCTCCGATCATGTGATGAACAACCGGTCGCGGCCCTGCCTGTACTACCAGATGAAGCAATGCGCCGCGCCGTGTGTGGGCTACGTGACCCGCGAGGACTACCACGCGATTCTCGATCAGGTGCTGCTCATTCTGGAGGGAAAAAACGCGGAGCTGGAGCAACAACTCCTGGCGCAAATCAACGCATGCGCCGAGCGGCTCGCGTTCGAGGAGGCGGCGGTGCTGCGGGACCGGCTCTACGACCTCCGCCGCACCCTGGAACGCCAGCGGACGGTGGCGGTACCGGGCGCGGAGGACCGGGATGTCTACGGCATCCATCACGAGGGCAATTTTGCCTCGATCCAAATCCTCTTCTACCGGGGCGGGAAGATGCTCGGCGGGCGGAATGTCGCGTTCAATCGCCAGGAAATGCCGCTGGACGAGCTGTTGAGTTCATTTATACTACAATACTACAGCGAAGCGCCGGCCATTCCGGCGGAGGTGCTCGTGCCGCTGGAGATCGAAAGCGCCGAGGTGCTCGGCGAGGTGCTCTCCGAACAGCGGGGCGGGCGCGTTCAGGTGCTTTGGCCGCAGCGCGGAGAGAAAAAGGCGCTGGTCGAGCTGGCGAACCGCAACGCAACGCAGCACTTCGAGGAGAAGCGCCTCTCCGAAGCGGCGAAGCAGGACGCGCTTGTGGAGATGCAGCGCGCGCTGCACCTGCCCGCGCTCCCCGAGCGCATCGAGTGTTTCGATATCTCCACCATCCAGGGAACGAACACGGTTGCCTCCATGGTCGTCTTCACCAACGGCCAGCCGGACAAGGCCCGCTACCGCCGCTTCTCCATCAAGTCGGTGGCGGGGCAGGACGACTTCGCGAGCATGCGCGAGGTGCTCATGCGGCGCTACACCCGCGCGATCGAGGAGAACGACCTGCCCGATTTCGTGCTGATCGATGGCGGCAAGGGCCAGCTTGGCATGGCGACCGCGGCCTTCAAGGATCTGGGGATCGAGGACCTGCCCCACGCGGGCATCGCGAAGTCCCGGGCGCAGGACGCGGGGGATCGGTCGCCGGAGCGCTTTTTCCTGCCGGGCCGCATGAATCCCATCATTCTCCCGCAGGCGGGGCCGGTGGTGCAGCTGGCCGCCCGCATTCGCGACGAGGCGCACCGCTTCGCCATCACGTACCACCGCAAGAAACGGGGCAAGTCGGCGCTGCAAAATGTGCTTGTGTCAATCCCCGGCGTCGGTCCCGGGCGCGCGAAGGCGCTCTTGCGGGGCCTGGGATCCGCCACGCGCGTTCGCGCCGCGACCGCGGAGGAAATCGCGGCGCTGCCGGGGATCAGCGCGGAGCTGGCCCGGACGATCCACGCGCGCCTGCGCGAAGAGCCGGGGGAATGAAGTGGCCGGCGGAAACGCGGTATCATACGGGGCTGTAACCATAAGGGGCGAATCTTCCCGCGAGGACAAGTAACGTATGACGTCATTTCTCATCGGCGTGGCCGCTGTCGCGATACTCCTGGCCCTGGCCGGCATCTACCGGGCCACGCTGGAGGACATCTATAAGGAGCGCCTTTCGACGGACGAGGCCTATCTTGTCACGACGAAGGATCTCTGGCAGATCCGGATGTGCCGCTACCGGAAGGGGCGCACCAACGGGCAGCCGGTCCTGCTTGTGCACGGGGCCATTGTGAACCAGCATACCTTCACCTCGCCGCGCGGGGGCAGCCTGGTGGACTATCTGGTGGAACGCGGCTACGACTGCTGGACGGTCGATCTGCGCGGCGCGCGTTCTTCGATCCCGCCTTTCGAGCGCCACCGCAACCAGGTGACGTTTGACGATTACCTCAACGACGACATACCCACCGCGATCCAGTTCATCAAGCAGGAAACCGGCTACGCGCGCGTGCATTACTGCGGGCAGTCGATGGGCGGTATGTTGCTCTACGCCTATGTGCTCAAATACGGCGCGGGCGACATCGCCAGCGCGGTCACGCTCGGCGCGCCGATCGGTTTCGATGGCGTCCGCATCCGCCTTTCCGGCTTGCTGATCGGTCTCGTGCGTGTGTACCCGCCCTTATTCGGCAGTGTCGCGCGCGCCCTGATCCCGCTTGTGCGCGCGTTCCGCCTTACCATGCCCTACTTCCCGATGAACGCGCGGAACCTGGCCAAGGGGCTCACCAGCTATTACCTTTACAACATGCTCGAAGATCCCCTGCCCGGCGTGCTCCGTCAACTTGCCGGCTGGGTGAACACTCCCGGCTGGAAAATGGACGGCGGCGCGCTCGATGTGCAGGCCGGCCTGGCGTCGCTCGACCTGCCGCTCTTCGCGATTTTCGCCCCGCTCGATCCCTTCGTTCCCGCCGCGCGCGCCCAGGCCTTTTTCGACGCGCTGCCCGGGGCAGACAAGCGCATGCTGCTGTGCGCGAAGGAGCGCGGCTTCAAGCACGATTATAACCACTGCGAGCTGGCCTTCGGCGAAGACGGCGCGCGGGAGATTTTCGGGCCGATCGCGCGCTGGTTCGAGACGCACACGATCCGCGAACACCTGCCCATTGCGGTGGACGAGGTCGCTACGGATTACCAGACGCCGCTCCAGGCGGGCGAGCGAGCGGAAATCCTCTCCGGCGAATCGTTCGCGCATCTCTCGGGGGTACAGGTGGCCCCGCCCGAGCCGGAGAAGCCCGCCGAGCCCCCCCGGGCCGAGTCTGATCGGCCGCGAAAGGCCTCCGCGAAGAAGGTGGAGGACGCCACGCCCCGGGGGCCGGACCTCAAGTCCGTCTCCGCCGCGATCACCGCGCTCCGCCCTCCGCCCGGCAGCGCGCCCGCGCCGGATGTCGCGCCTATTCGGGTCCAGGCGCCGGCGGCCCGGCCCGCGACCGGCGGCAACACGGTGGAAACGCCGCAGTCGGTTCTGAAGGCGCTCTCGAACGCCTCGGGCGCGCTGGAGGCCTTCAAGGAACGAAAGGCGGACAGCGACGAAGAGGAATCCTGAGCGCCGGGGGCATGGCGCGTGTTCGCGATATCGGCCCACCTGACTGGGGACAACGTTGGAACCGGGCTGCCACCATCAGTCCCTTACGCGCCTTCGGCGCGCTTGCAGGCGGGCCGCCTGCGCTCCCATTGGTCCGCACTTGTGTTGTGACGCGGAGTTACGCGGAAGGGGCATCAGCCGAACTTTCGTTCCGATAGGGTCTTACGGCGCCCCTTTGGGCGTTCGTGCGCCTGGAGCGAGTAAAGCCTTCCGATGGACGCCACAAGCCACGCGCGGTGTCACCGGGCGCATGAAGGGGGACTTGACGGCGACGATCCCGGCGCCCGCCTACTTCCACCAGTTCAGAATCAGCGGGACCTCGCTGTCCACTTCCACGGAGGCCGAGAGATCGAAGGGCCCGGGCCCCTTGGAGCACTTGATGAGCAGCATGTTCCGGCCCTGACGCACCCAGGCGTGTCCCGACTTGCCGCGATCGCCCGATTCCGTCGCGGAATCGAGGACGGGCGTACCGTTGAGCCACGCCTTGAGCAGGCCCGCGCTTTCCAGGCTCAGCACAATCTCCTGGCGCCGGTCGCAACTGAACTCCGCATAGGCGTACGCCGTCGCGTAGCGGCAGGGGGCGGCGTCCGCGTCCAGCGCCGCGTCGAAATCGATGCGGTGCTGCTCCGATTCCCGCGACCACCAGGGTTTCCATTGCACGGCGCGGTACCAGCCCGGGTAAACGCCGTCGAAGTCGACGCTGGATTCCGGCGGGTGGGCCGTATCGTGGCCGGAGCGCCCGTCCCAGTTCGGGAAGCTCCCGATGAGCATCCACTTTCGCAACGTGTTGTTTCGCTCCTGGTTCAGCCATTCCGCGGACTTCTGATCGAACTCCACGGTTTCGGACGCGGGCACCGATCGCCGCGAGAAGTGTTGGAGCAGGTTGGCGAAGAAGCGATCCGCCACTGGGTCCTGCCCGAGATGCTCGAGTATGCGCAGGTGCGTGAACACCACCCGGCCCGCGCCGAGGCGCCGCACCACGAGGTTGGCCCCCCACCATTCGCCCCCATCGGCGTAGCGGCAGTGAACCCCGGAAATTTCCTCGTCGCCGGGCGACACGAAGGCGCGGAGGGGCAGCACGTTCTGGTAGGGCTGCCGCATGAGATCGCGGGAGGGCAGGCCCTCAAGGATGGGGTGCAACTTGGCGTAGTGGTGGGCCACCAGGCCGGGCTCCGCCAGGGAGCGCGACTCCACGCGCAGCGCGGGATCGGCCGAGGCCGCGAGATCGTTCCAGTCGGCGGGCGGCTGGAACACGATAGCGACGGCTCCCTCCGCGACCTGCGCGAGCACCTGCATGAGATCGTTGGCAGGGTACGCGCGGATGGTATTGGCCAGCGGCGGTATCACGTGCACCGGCGCGAGCATGTTGCCCAGGCGCGCGAAGCGCCCGCACGCGCTGCGGAACGGGGAGCGCCCGCCCAGCACATTGATTTCCACCGGCTCGGCCTTCGGCGGCTGCACGACATGCAGGCTCACCGCGTTTTCGCCGATGAGTCGGCGATCCTGGGTGAGGCGCACGACGAACTGGTGCGGCCCGGGCGATCCCGACGCCGCGATCTCGCCGGCCCACAGCTCGCGCGCGTGGCGCGGAATTTTCACCAGCCGCTTTTTCTTCCAGAGCACCTGGTTCGTCGGGCCGACGACCTGAAGCGAAAGTTCGCCGCGCCCCTCGATGCGCGCTTCGTTGATCAGCGTGATGGCGACGCCCGCCTCCTCGCGCGGGACCAGGTTGTACTTCTGCATCTGGATCGCCGGGCGCACCTCCTGCTGGATCGCGCGGAGCGCCTTGAGCGCGGGCTTGGGCTGCCGCCGGACGTCCGCCAGGCCAAACGGCGTCACGCCGGGGCCGTCGCACAGGTAGCGCACGCAGTAGCCCGCGTTGCGGGTGTTGCAGCGGATCGCGTCCAACTGCGCGCGGATCGACTCCAGTTGCAGGTCGAGCGACGCCTCATAAAAGCGATCGGTGTTCGTGAGGCAGCGGTCGAGCTGGCGTTCGGGAAAGTTCGCCTCGAAGGCCACCTGCGCCGCGGCGCCCGCCGGGCTCCCGTCCTCCCAGCGGGACACGCCGCCGGCCATCAAGGCGAGCTCGGTGTTCAGGCGATCGGGATCGCCGCTGAGGCGAAGCTGATCCAGCGAGAAGGGGCGCACGGGAACCCCGGGCGTGCGCGTGTAGGCGTCGCAGGGTTCGGCGGCATCGCGGTAGGGGCGCCAGAGCGCCTGCGGCTCCGCTTCGGCGCCGTCGCACAGGAGCAGGCGGGTCGGGTCGGCCGCGCGAACGGCGGCGGCGAAACGCCCCCCCGACGGCAGGCCGCACCACGCGGCCAGCGCGGGCTGGTTCCGGTCGCGCGCGATAATGGCGCCGGCGGTCACCTCAAAATCTGTGGAGGCCGCGGGGGGCGCCAGCGTCTGAAACACGAGCAGGCCCAGTTCCGACGCCCAGTCCAGCAGGCGCGCTGGGGCCGGGCCGCCCTCGATGCGGAGCGCGTTGAAACCGGCGTTTTTCGCCAGTTCCACTTCGCGCTTCAGCAGCAGGTCGAGCTTGTCGGCGCGCAGGTTCGCGGGATAATGGGGGAAGCTGGCCACCGCCTTCAGGTACAGCGGGCGGTTGTTCAGGAAGTAGCGGTTGTCCTTCACGGTGAATTCGCGCATGGCGAAGGGTATTTTCACCTGGTCCACGCTCCCGTCCGCGGCGGTAAGCGTGGCGGCGAGTGTGTAGCAGCGCGGCGCGTCCGGGGTCCACGCCTCGAACTCGGGAAACTCCAGCACCAGTTCGCCCGGAGCTCCCTGGACGTGGCATGCCGTCCCCTCGATTTGCAGATCGACCGTGGCGCCCTCCGGGCCCGTTACCTGCACCGCCACGCGCTTGCGGCGCATGTCGGGCTGGATGAAGACGCCGGCCAGGTGCGCGCGCGGCGTCACGGAAAGCGACACCCGCCCGGGTGTGTCGAGGGGATAGCGGTAAAGCGGAGGGGAGTCCCCCGCTCCCATGGCGATTCGGATGGCCAGCAGATTCGAGCCCGCGCGGAGATGCGGTGTGGCGGGGAGATGCGCGGGGGCGCCGCCGCCGGGATGGCTGCCCAGGCGCGCGCCGTTCAGCCAGGCTTCCAGGGGATAATTTGCGGCTTCAAGCTGCACAGCGCCATGCCGATCAAGCCACGCCGGGTCGCCGTCAAACGTGTGAAAGAACCACCCCACGCCGCCGTGTTCCGCGAGGCCCTGCGCCTGCATAACCGGCAATTGGATGGCCGCGAGGCCGACGTCGGGGGGAGATTGATGCCAGTTCGCGGCGAGTCCCCGGTTGTCGGGGTCATAGGCCAGCGTCCAGTCGCCATCGAAGGAAATAAGCGTGCGTGCGGTGTTCATTCAACTTTCCTGGAGGCCCGCCTCGGGGCCGGCATAAAGGGGGGACAACTGGCGAAATCCTAGCGGAAACCGCCATGAAATTGCAAGAATTGTAACACTTTAGCGGTCTGAAGTGCGGAACAGTATGTGCTTTTACCAATGGAGCCGGTATGTATGGAGCGCCAGCGGGCCGCCGGCATTGCACCGAAGGCGCCAGAATACGTTGCCGGAGTCCTCCGACGACACGCGGCTTCTAATGCGACGGTAGCATTTCCAGAACGCTGTATTGCGCCGGGGGCGCAATCTGCCGGCGGGCCGCCGGCGCTCCATAATTGCACGTAGCCTTTATTCAGCAAGTCGCTCTGGTTTGGCCACTGTACTTCGTTCGGCTAAAGTGATACCAAGAATTCAACGGACTGAATGGAATTCTCGCGCGGTATCAGCGCGCGGTCATGCGGTGCGCGGTGTCGCCGATGCGCTCCGAACCGAAGAGCCCATAGGGCCGTACACCCGCGCCGACTTGGCCGGTAACGGCGTCGCCCAGTTCCGCGCGGGCGGCCTCCGCCCTTTCCTGAAGCGCCCGCACAACCTCGGGGTGCGCCGCGGCGACATCCGTGGTCTCGCCAATGTCGTCCCGGAGGTTGAAGAGCAGGGGCGCGCCGTCGTGGCCCTCTTCGGCCCATTCGGGCCGGTGGACATGCAGTTTCCAGCCGCCGCTCCGGACCGCCTGCAGGCGGTTGTCCCGGTAGTAGTAGAACGCATCGTGCGGCGACTTTGCGCCCGCATCGCCGCGCATGAGCGGGAGGATATTTCGCCCGTCCAGGGTCACTTCCGGCAGGGGCGCGCCGGCGACGCCCGCGACCGTTGGCAGGAGGTCCATCGTGGTCGCCAGCTCGGTAACGACCGTGCCCGGGGGGATCCGGGCAGGCCAGCGCATGATGCACGGGACCCGCATGCCCCCCTCCCAGGTCGTGTTCTTGTGGCCTCGAAGCGGGCCGGCGGATCCGCCGGTGTATTCGCCCTGCGGGGCCCGCCGGTTGCCCGGCGCCTGGCCGTTGTCGCTGGTAAAAATGATCAGGGTGTTCTCCGCGATGCCCGCCGCGTCCAACGCGCGCACGATTTCACCGACGCTCCAGTCGACCTCCGCGATCACGTCGCCGTAGAGGCCGTGTTCCGTCGACCCGAGAAAGGCCTCGGAGGCGTAAATCGGCACGTGCGGCATCGCGTGCGCGAGGTAAAGGAAAAAGGGACGATCCCGGTTTTCGTCGATGAAGCGGACCGCGTCCTCGGTGAATCGCCGCGTGAGGTAGCGCTGATCCGGGTCGTTTTCGATCACGTATTCCCCGCGCATCAGGGGCAGCGGCGGCGCGAGGAAGTCGAGGTGCTTGTAAAGATGCCCGTTCATGTCGTTGCTGTACGGGATCCCGAAATAGTGATCGAAGCCCTGGCGCGCCGGTAGAAACGGCGGGTGGTGGCCCAGGTGCCACTTCCCCACCATCCCCGTTGCATAGCCCGACCCGCGCAGCACCTCCGCCAGCGTGGTCTCGTCTGGATGCAGCCCGTAGGTCGAGTAGGGGAACAACACGCGGTGGCCCAGCCCGATGCGCATCGGATAGCTCCCTGTCATCAGCGCACCGCGCGAGGGCGTGCAGACCGGCGCGGGCACATAGAAATCGGTGAAGCGCGCGCCTTCCGCCGCCAGGGCGTCCAGGTTGGGGGTCGCGTAGCCTTCGGCGCCATAACAGCCGACATCGCCATAGCCCTGGTCATCCGTGAAGATGAGCACGACGTTTGGCGGGGCGGCGGCGGCGGTCCATACCAGGTTCAGTGCGGCGAGTGCGAGGATTGGGATGCGTCGGTCCATGGTGGTTTAAGGACCAGTCCTTGAGGTTGGTGCTGCGGGGTACTGCCGTATGCCGCCCATGATGGCGCCCGCGCGCGGGCGGATCAAGCGGAAGTGGAGTGGACCCGCCTTCGGCGGGTGGGCCCGTGGACAGAGTGGACGGAGTGGACGGAGTGGACTGAGTGGACTGAGTGGACGGAGGGGACGGAGGGGACGGAGTGGACGGAGTGGACGGAGTGGACGGAGTGGACCCGCCTTCGGCGGGCAGGCCCGTGGATGGAGGGGAGCTGGTGGCCGCGCGCGGGGGGATCAAACTCTCCGGGTTGTCGGCGACACGATGGTCCCCTTCCCATAGCGGCACCTGAAGGCGCCGAGAACAGCCGAGACGGCTGTTCCACATTCCTTCGCCGGCCCCATTGATGACCGATAGTGCACCGGCAAAAGAACGTGGCACAGGCGTCTCGGCTGTGTTCTGATTGCAAAGCAATCAGCCGTTCCAACCCCACGACAAGCCGTCAGCAAGTCGACGGTAATTTTATCTATTCATCCTATATCGTCGGTTTTTAGCTGAATGTAATGGCCGCGATGACCAGCATTGCAATCCCGCAGAACATCTTTGCAAACAGTCCGCCGACCTTGCCCAGCGCCGCGCCGAGCCCGGTCCACATTGCCTCGTGGTGGGTTTTCTGCATCTGGATGTACTCGTAGAGCGCCGCGCCGACAAAGGCCCCGAGGCAGGCGCCGATCAACGTGCCCACAATCATCAGTACAAACGAGCCACCGATTGCCCCGCCAATACATCCGACGAGCGCGGCGACTATGCTGCCCTTGCTTCCGCCGAAGCGCTTTGCGCCGTATCCCGCGAGGGCGGTTTCGAGAATCTCGCCAAGAATGGCGAATCCGACCATGAAGGTGAGGCCAAAAATGCCAAAGTGCTCGAAGCCGGTGGCGACCCAGGCGATGGCAACGGCTCCGAGGATAATCCAGTTGCCGAAGAGTCCGACGAGATCGAGGGCGAGTCCGACGACGATAGCGAGCAGGAACACACTCCAACCAACAATAACCACCGCATCCCCCGCCAATCCGACCATGCCATCAATAAACCCACCCATGCAAGAATTCCTCCGGGAGTTGCCAAATGGAACGTCGGGCACACGGGTTGTGCGCCCCGAATTGCTGTACCTATGCAAGATTAATACCGATTAGACCAGAATGTATTCAGGGCAGTCCAACCGGGTATACTACGGGCGCGTATTACCCCGATTTACCCGCCTGGAGTACCCATGAAAGCCACCCTCGATTGCCTGGAATGCATCGCGAAACAGGCCCTGCGCGCGGCGCGTGTCGCCACGGACGATCCCGAGGTGCAGCGGCGCATTCTCGACGATACGGTCGCCCGTATCCCCGCGATGGACCTGAACGATTCCCCCGCGTCCCTTTCCATGGTCGCGTACCAGCTGGCGGCCCGCCACACGGGCCAGGGGGACCCCTACGCGGCGCTCAAACGGGCCCAGAACGACCTCGCCCTCTCGCTGGAGGCGGTGATGCGCGAGCGCATTCAGGCCAGCCCGGACCCGCTCTCGACGGCGCTGCACCTGGCGGCGGCCGGCAACGTCATCGATCTGGGGATTCTCGAGACCCACGAGATCGACATTGAGCGCGTCATTGAGGAGGTGCTCCACGAGCGCTTCGCCGCCGATCACACCGACACGCTCCGGGAATCTCTGGAGACGTGCGAGGATCTGCTGTACCTGCTCGACAACGCCGGCGAAATCGTGTTCGACAAGCTCCTCATTGAGGTGCTTTTGGAGCACACCCCCGTCACCGCCGTCGTGAAAGGCGCCCCCATGCTCAACGATGTCGTCTATGAAGACGCGGTCCGCGTCGGGCTGACCGAGGTTTGCGGGGTCATCGACAACGGCGGCGCGTTTATCGGATCGCCGCTCGACCAGGTCCCCGCGTCCTTCCTCGAACGCCTGGGCCGCGCCGACGTCATCATCGGCAAGGGCCAGGGCAACTACGAAACCATCGACGACTTCGACGGCAACGTATTCCTCATTCTCCGCGCCAAATGCGAGATCATCGCGCGGCACATGGGCGTGAAGTTCGGCCAGGTGGGGCTTATTTCGACGCGCCGCCGGGGCTGACGTAACGAGCTTTTGGCGCATCCCGCCGCCGGGCCGCATCCGCTCCGTACTTCCCCCGCTCGGAAACGCCTCAAAGAAAGGCTTGACACCTACTACAAATTGTAGTAAATTGACTTACTACAAGTTGTCGTAGGGTGGAGAGAACAACCCGTGAATCCCGATATCACCGAAGCCGAAATGGAAGTGCTCAAGGCCCTCTGGAAGCTGGGTGGCGGCGCCGTTCGCGATGTGGCGGAGCACCTCCCGCCCAATCGGCGGCGCGCGTATACCACGTTGCAGACCCTGCTCAAACGGCTGGAGGACAAGGGGATTGTGGCCGTGGACAAGGGCCGCGTCCCGCATATCTACCGCGCTCGGGTGACCCGTCAGGGCCTCGTGAAGACGCGTCTGAAATCGCTGGCGGAAGAACTGTGCGATGGCGCCGCGGGCCCGCTGCTCCTCGCGCTGGTGGATCGAAAGCGTTTTTCCGAGAAAGAGCTGGCGTCATTCCAGAAACTGATCGAAAAGCTGGACAACGAGGGAGACTGAGGTCATGGGCATACTGCTGATTCATCTTGGTTCGGTTGCGGCGCTTGCGGTAGCTGTGGCGCTGGCTTGCCGGCTGGGGAACTTTCGGCCCGCCATATGCCATGCGCTCTGGCTGGTGGTCCTCCTGAAACTGGCCGCGCCGCCGCTGGTCGCGTGGCCGCTTGGCGGCGCACTTTGGGAATCGATGGATCTAATGGCCGGAAGCAACGCGCAATCCGCTGTGGAGACGCCGAACCGCGCCCCCGTTGCGCGCGTATCCATGGTCGAGGAGGCGGGTGGCGTCACTGGCGCGGCGGATGCATCGGCCCCGGCGGGCCCGGCGCTGGCCGCCCAATGGTTGCCGGCAATGCTGGCGGGCCTCTGGCTGGCCGGTGGCGTATGCGTGCTTTGGCGGATAGGGTGGCAGGTTCGCCGCGTGCGCCGTGAAGTAGCCGACGGAACGCCGCCCCCGCCCTGGTTCGAGGATCGGTTGGCGTCTGCGGGCGCGGCCCTGGGCGTGGCGCCACCCCGCGCGGTCGTGACGCCGGGTCCCGGGGCGGCCTGCATTCAGATCGCGGGCGCGCCCGTGCTCGTCGTGTCCGCGGACGCCTTGCGGGCGCTCGGTGCGAACGCGTGGGACCCCATTCTGACCCACGAGCTCGCGCACCTGAAGCGGCGCGACCACTGGGTGGCCTGGCTGGTGCTGCTGGCGGGCGCGATCTGGTGGTGGAATCCGGTGTATTGGTGGGCCCGCCACCGCATACACCTCTACAGCGAAATGGCGTGCGACGCCTGGGTTGTGGAACGGCTCCCGGGTGAGCGGCGTTCCTACGCGGAGGTCATCGTGCGTGTCATGCGCTTGATCGCGGATCAATCCGCGCCAGCGCCGGCGCTCGGGCTTGCCGTATGGTCGGCGGCCACACAGGAAAGGAGGCTCTGGATGATTATGAAGGCAAAGGGATCGTGCCGCGTATCGTGGCGGCCCGCGGCGGCCATTACCGCACTGGCGCTGGCGGTGACGCCGGCCTGGATTGCGCCGGGCGAGCCTGGGCCCGCCGGCGCGGAGGCGGACGCGGAGCGTGCGGCGGGATGGAGGCTTTCGCTGGAACCGGCGGAAAAGGTGAAGAAGGATCTCGAAGAATCCGTCAGCTTCGAGTTCAGAGACATTCACCTGAAAGACGTGCTTGAGTACGTTTCAGAGCGTTGGGACATCAACATCGTCCTGGATCAGCGGGCGGTCGCGCCCGAAAAGGATGAAGGAGCCGCGGATTCGCCCGCCGGCGCGCAGGAGAAGCGGGCCTACGCGAGCGATGGCCATGTTTCGGAGGTAAATATACAGAACGCGCCCCTGGGCGACGCGCTCAGGACCCTATTGGCCCCCCTGAAGCTGACACATCAGGCGCGCGGCCATGCGGTCTGGGTTACCTCCCCCGAACTCATCGTTCAGGATCAGGCGGCGCCATTGCCGTCCGCCGCATTCGAAGAGGGCGAGATCCTGAAGAAACTCGGTTCCCGCGTGAATCTCGAGTTTGAGTCGATCGACATCCGGGACGCCGTCCTGTTCATGAGCGACTCCGCGGATGTGAATTTCGTCATGGACAAGCGGGCTTTTCGCCTCCGCGAGGGTGAATCGACTCCAGTTTTTGGCTGGTCCCAGCCGGAAGACGCGACGGACGGAATCATCGACTACATGAACCTGGAGGTACCGTTGGGCGAGGCCCTCTACGTGATGACACGGCTGCTCGGGCTTACGTACGCCGTGCACGAAGAGTTCGTGGTCATATCCACACCCGAACTCGTTGGGGAGTTGGGCGCGCAGAAGAAGCAACCGGCGGAGTGAACGCTGCGGGCGCCACGCATCTGGGCCATAACAGTCACTGACCGCCGTGGCCGGGCTGGCCACCGCCTTACGCCAGCAGCTTTTTCATGCCGGCCGTCATGAGGTCGTCCACCTGGCGATCGCAGAAGGCGACGGTGGTCTCGTAGCCGCCTTTGTCGTATTCCTCCTTCACGGGGATGTACCACGGGCCGCCGTCGCCGTAGGCCGCCGTCGCGACGAAGCGTTCCGATGCGAGCTCCTGGGCGCGCAGCTGGTATTCAATGAAGCACTCGGCCGGCAGGTGCAGCAGGCTGACGTTGTTGATCGCCAGCGCGCTCAGCACAATGGGCGGCGCGCCCGCGCGGACGCGGCGGATCCAGCTGAGGGTATATGAGGGCCGGTTGCGCGCGACCACCGGGTTTTCGTGGTTGTTTATCTCGCGTTCGATCGCGTCCGCGTCGAACACCGCGTGGGCGGGCGGCAGCAGCGGAACGGTCCGCCATTCCACGGCCCCCACGGGCTCGCGGACCAGCGCCGCCTCGGCCCGGAGGATGCCGTCGTACATGCGCTGCGCCAACACGTCCCGGACGGGTTTGGATCCGTCGTTGTACTTGCCCGCGGCAATGTTGCCGGCGCAGCCCGTGAAGTACAGGTGCGCGCAGCCCGGGTCCTCGGCCTGTCGGCGTTTGCGGGCGAGCCCGCAGAAGTCGCTGCTGACCATGCCGTCGCCGTAATAGCTCATGGGGTGTGTGGCGTAGTAGTGGCAGGCCGCGATCTTCTCGTCGCCATCGTAGAAGGCGACCGTCTTCAGCCACGGATCGATCAGGCCCTCCGGCAGCGCGCGCAGCGCCTCGTCCGTGCAGCTGCTCCCGCGCATCGCCTTGACGACGCCATTCTCGTCCCGCGATACGCGGCGGTTCGAGGCGACCTGCTCCACCTGGCCCTGGCCGTGGGCGATATGGGTCACGGGCCGCGCCGCCGGCAGCGCTTCGCGGATGGCGTCGCGCCCGCGATCGAGGCAGGTGTTGAAGTAGTCAATCTCGATGATGTGCGGCAGATCGCCCTGCGCCGCGACGATGGCCTCACTGTTCAGGCACGCGAAGGGCGCGTTGTGCTGGTGCACGCACTGCACCGCGACGCGATCCGGCGTCGTGCCCGCGGCCTCGGCCAGCGCCGCGCGCCACGCGACGTGCGCGCCGTTGAGCAGGCCCGTCCAGTCCACCGCGCACAGCACGATGGGATCGCCCGCGCCGAGCAACACGATCCCGATGGCCTCCAGCGGATCATCCACGCCGACGACGGGCTTTATCCAGCCGCCGCAGAGGGAATGGCCTTCCGGCGGGGTCACGTCGAAGCGGAACGGCGCGATCCGGAGCGCGGTGGCGGCATGCGCTTCGCGCGCCAGCGATCCGAGGGTCCAGCCGGCGAGGGAGGCGGTCAGGGTCTGGGCGAAAAAGTCCCGGCGGGTCGTGGCCATAAGGGAATTCCTCCTGGGCTTGTCATTGTTGCGTGGAGCTACTGTAAAAGATCGCAGGGCCGCCAATCCAGTGGCCGCCGCATACCCCGCAACGGGGCTGCGAAATGCGCGGATTTTTCCCGCGGCGCGCCGGGCTTCCGCACCCCCGCATTGCCGCAGCCGCGCCGGGAACAAAATGCTTGCCAAACCGGGCGGCTTGTGGTATTGTTTAAGCACAAAGTGCACCACAAGGCAAGATAGGTTGAACAGTAGTTCAGTCGGCTAGTGTTTTTCAGGGGCGCCGGCGGGCGCGCTGTAGAAAATTTTCATGGCATCACGGCGCAAGGGCTTGCGAGAGTCGGCTCTTGCGTAATTTTTTTATCGCCCGCGATGGCGCCCCTTCGTGCGGGGGCTTCGCCGCAATGGGCATCGTTCTGCCGCAGGGAAAGGAACGTGTCATGGCCTGGGATCGTGCAGGGCGAGGGCGGCCGGCCGCCCGTATTGGGTCACCGGTGTTGTGGAGGGCGTGGAGGCACGCCGCCGTGAGGAAGGAAGACATCGTGACGGCGTTCTCACCTACAATAACGGGAGTTCCTGTCATGGTTGTTCAGATACTTTTCACGCACATCCGTCGTGTGGCGATTTTCGTGTACGCGGCTTTCGGCGGCCTTCGAAGCACCACACGCATACGATCTGCGGCGCTTCTGCTGATTGGCGTGCTTTGCATGCTGGCCAGTCAGGGGGATGCGTATGCGGAGTTGGATGTAAGGCTGCGGGCGGCATCCGGCGGGGGCACGGCACGCTCGTCGTCATTTGGATCGCAATGCAGCCAACAGGCGCCCTTCCCCGAGTCCGGCGCCTCGAGCTACTCGATTCATGAACGATGTGAGCGTCTGAATTTCACCTCAATCGGCGAGATCCAGGGTGGTTTTGATGTCGAAGTAGTGAACGATCGCCTCGAGCATTTCAGCATGTCCGCAATGGCGACGGGCGAGGTGGACCCGGCCGGTTCCGATTCCGTGACACCGAACCCGAATGCCGGTGGCACCATCTCCATGTCTGTCCAGTTCGAAGTACTACGTCCGGTTCGCGCAATCATCTCGGGGAGCGTCACATCAAGCGCCAGGGACAGAGCGGGGGTGACGGCCAGGGCGGAAATGCTGCTTCGAACACCGACCGGCGGGCCCTTTCTTGGGGTTTGCTCGCGCGAAGTCTCCCCGGTGCCCGATCAATTCACTTGCTTCGATTCGGTGTACACGGAGCTTGCAACCCTGCCAGCAAGCATTGAACTCATGCCGGGCAACCACGATTTCCGAGTGTCGGTAAGCGCGAACGCCCTTGCCTCTGTTAATTTTCCGCTCGGCGGCGTAACGGCGGGCTCGGCATCGCTCATGGTGAGCTTCGAGCGGATCGACAGCGGCGCGTGTTGCGACGGCGAGGGGTGCGCACTGCGCAGCGAGGCCGCTTGCCACGATCGCGGCGGCACTTTCTTCGGTGTCGACTCGAGTTGCGAAGATGCCGGCTGCGAAGTCCCCCTGCGATGGTCCAACCCCGCGGGCGGCGACTTCAACACGGCGGCCAACTGGACGCCCGAGCGCGCGCCGGAACACAGCCCGGAGCGTAGCGACACGGTCGTCTTTGAACTCGGCGGGCAGCTTCCCGTGAACGCCACGGGGGCGCGGGCGGGCCGCATGATCGTGCGCAACGGGATCGTGGACCTCCTCGGCGATGCGCGCCTGTTTGCGTCCTCGCTCGACGAGCCTTCGCTGCTGGTGGGCAACAACGGAATTCTGAACGTAATCGGGGGCACCTTCCAATCGGTCAATGCCTCACTCGGCGAATCGTCTTTCGCACGGGGCGAGGTTTCGGTGCTCAACGAGGGCACGCGCTGGGAGAACGACGGCCGACTGCTGGTGGGGGACGGCGGCCCGGGCAAGCTGAGCGTGGTCAACGGCATTGCGTCGGCCCTGGAAACACGCATCGGCGGCGGCGCGCTGGCGGGCGGCGAGGTCGTGGTGGGGGGGGCGACATCCACATTTCGGAGCGGCAACTTGGCCATCGGATTCGCCGGCCCAGGCCTGCTCGACATCCGGGACGGCAGCAACGTCTTTAGCCGGGAGGCCGTTATCGGCCGCGCGATTGACGGGACGCACGAAGTGCTGGTGGGGGGCGGAGATGCCCCTGGCGGGGACGCGGATTGGTTCATCAGCGAGGGATTGGTAATTGGCGATGGCGGCAAAGGGTCCTTGCGTATTTCGGAGCGCGGCTTCGTAACGGTGGAGAAGGATGTACAGCTTGGCGCTGGCTCCTCCATCCGTATGGAAGGTGATAGTTCCTTCACTATGGATAACCTATTTGTTGGTCATGCTCCGGAGGGCGACATAGCCGTGGTGAACCTGAGCCTCGGCGCGGAGTTAATCGCGCGGAATCTTTTGGGCCTGGGCAGGGAAACGGGAGCCCTTATGGTCATAGACAGCGCCAAATTGACTATGTCACTGGATGCCGATGATCTCGGTGGAATCGCGATCGGTGTAGAACGGGAGGCCATACTGGAGCTCAAAGGGGCTGAAACTCGCGTGGTATCGAAGATACTGCATATTGGAAACCTCGCGCCTGGTTTCCTCTTTATCCTCGACCGTGCCACCCTGTTCAGCGGGACGGCCGTGGTGGGAACCGTCGAGGGCGATCCCGATTTGAAGTCTGCCGTTATCATCGGGAATTCGGCATCCTACCCGGACGATGGCGTACCGAACTGGGAAGTCGGAAGTTTCCTGACCGTGGGCGACGCCCACGAGGGCGAGGTCCTGGTCAGGGACGGCGGCTCGGTCGTCGTCCGGAGATCGTTGATAGTGGGCGCGAACGCGGATGGCACGCTCGTCGTGCGCGGGGAGGGCGAGAACGCGGAAACGCCTTCGCTCCTCCTGGCCGAGGAGAATGTGGAACTCGGCACGGGAGAAGGCGTGAAGGCAAATCTCAGCATCGAGGCGGGCGGGATCGTCAGCATCCGGGACGACCTCGTGATCGCGGCCGAGAGGATTTCCAAGGGCACGGTTCAATTGTTTGATCGAAACAGCGCGGGTATCGGCAGCCGTTTGTCGGTGGGCAGCGAGCCGGAATCGGACAACAGCCAGCTCATTGTCGGGCAGGGCGGAGAGGGGGAACTCCATATCTTTCCGGACAGCACGGTGTCGGCCTTCCGCGTTGTGGCGGGTGTCAATTCGGGAAGCCTCGGAACCATCTATGTCGAGGGCGACGTCGACGACGATGGCATCGGCAAAGGAGATCCGCCTGCGGCGGGACCGATCCAGCTTGTCGTGGAAGACGAACTGCGCATCGGCGGTGGCACCGGCGACACGTCAGGCGTTGGGATATTGGCGTTGGCGGCGGCGCGCATTCAAGCCGACCGCGTGCTGGTGAACGGAACCGTGGAGGGCGAGGGCGAAATCATCGCCCCCAATGGCGTGACCGGCGCGGGCGTGTTGCGGCCCGGCGTCGCGGTGTCGGCGGACGTCGTCGCGGTGGAGGGCGAAGGGGGTTCGGCCAAGCGCAGAAAATCGACCGGCCCCGGCGCGCTCACCATCACCGGCGACCTGACCCTGGAGCCCGGCGCGCGGGTGGAGTTGCGCGTCTTCGGGCCGGGCGCGGGCCAGTCGGATCGCCTCGAAGTTGCCGGCACCTTGACAGCGGGCGGCTCGCTCGACATCCGCTTCGAAAACGGCTATCTCCCCGCGGCGGGCGACCGGCTCACGCCCATCGCGGCACTGGGCGGCGTCGTGGGCGATTTCCAGGCCATCCGCTTCCCCGACCTGGACCCCGCGTTTCAGTTTGAGGCCACCGCCACGGGCGACGGCCTGGCCATCACGGCCCTGAACGACGCCCTCCCCGCCGGTGCTGAGGGCGAGGGCGAAGGCGAAGGCGAAGGCGAAGGTGAAGGCGAAGGCGAGGGTGAGGGTGATCCTGACCCGACACCGCCGCCCGGCGGCTGCCAGTTCAGCAAGCAAATGGAGACCATCGAACGCATGTTTGGCGACTGGATTGCGGTGCTCCTCGCACTCGGGGTGTTGCTGGGCGGCAGCCAGTGGCGTCGTTCGCTGTCTGATTGAGTAGAGAATTCACGGGGACGCCACCCGCGGACCCGTGCCTGCAATATCGCTGGGCGGCTGGAATCCGGTGGCTCGGAAATTATCGAATGGGAGTACGAACCGGGCGGATTCGCCTGGTGGTTCCCCGTCATTGGTGGGCTTTCCATGAGTCCGAAGTTCTGGAGAAATGACCATGCCATTTGAATACCTTCGCGACAGAGCGGCTCTTATCGTGTGTCTTGTGTCGGCGTGTTTCGCCGCGCCCCAACATCTGGCCTCCGCCACGCCGCGCCCGCCGGAGTTCGCCGGTGGCGGCTGGGGCGCGCGCGATCACCGCCTCGAAGACAACGAAAACGCCGGTGGCAGCTTCGAGGTCTGGCCCACAGAGGATGTGTCGGCGGGCGTTTCTACGGCCGGTATCACCGCGACGTTCGACTACGATCCCGTGACGGGGGTCTATTCGGGAACGGTCGCGCTGAATGCGGGGGCCTTGGGCGAGGAGGATTGTCCGGATTGCCCGGGCGGGGTTGCCTATCCGCGGGCCTCCGCAAACCTGCGGCTGAACTTTCGCATCTACGACGAGGCCTACCTGACCGTCGCGGGCGCGACCTCCAATGCCCCGATCTGTTGCGGCAACCGCACGGTCACCGTGCAGCGCGGCGGAGTAAACAACCGGGTGACCGAATTCACCTGCGGCGGCACGCGGGAAAGCCTGAACGATGGGGGCGGTCTTGATACCGAGTTCCGGTGGTACGATGCGGCGGGCAATCCGTGCCGCTATCAGTTTCGCGGTTACGGCGGCAGCACATCCATGGAGCGCACGGAGGTACTGCAGGGAAACGCGCCGGGCTGCGAGAGTTGCTTTCAGGAATGGGGAATCGACTTCTTCGTGGAGGCGCAAGGTTTCCGGGGCGATGCCGACGGGTCGTCCGGCTCCATGAGCATGACCTGGTCGCTTTCGCCGAGCGTGCCGCCCCTGCCGCCCTCGGATATGTATTTCTGGGAGGGGTTGAACGGCGATTTTAACGACCGTGCAAACTGGGAGCCGGAAGGCGTTCCGGAGGGCAACGACCTGGCTATTTTCGACAAGGACCAGATCTATACGGTGCTCTTCGGCGCGGAGAGCATCGGGTCGGCGTGGGTGGAGCGCGGGGGCCTGACTTTCTCGGGCGGTTCCGGCTCGTATTCGAACGGGTCGGCGGCGGCCCCTTCGCTGATCGTGGGAAATGACGCGGCGGACATGGCGCGCCTCCAACTGGTGAACGGCCATGAGCTCAACACCATTTTCGCCATGATCGGCAAGGGCCCGGCGAGCAGCGGCCTGGTCACTTTGGCGGGGCTGCCCGGTCCGCCGTCGGCTTGGGAGAACACGGGGCGTCTCACCGTGGGGCATGGCGGCCCGGGCGAAGTCGTCCTGGAGCCGGGCACGTCGTTCCGTACGGACGAGCTCATTGTGGCCGATCTGGCCGGAAGCAGCGGGACGGTCCTGGTGCTTTCCGGCGGGTCGGAAGGAAATCCCTCGGCGCACCTGGGCAGCGCGGCCGTGGGCGTGGGCGCCGTCGGCGAGTTGTTTGTAGAAGATTCTGTCATCGAAACGGGGATGCTGGCGGCGGGCCTCCTGCCGGACGGGATCGGCTCCGTCTCGGTCCAGCGCGGTTCCGTTACGGCCAGTGGCCTGACCGCGGGTGTCGATGGGAGCGCCTTCGTGACCCTGACGGATGGCGGCGCCGTGGAATCGACGCCCGGCTCCCTGGAAGGGGGGCTAGTGCTGGGAAGAAATCCGGGCTCCTTCGGGCAGATGATCGTTCAAGACATCGGGAGCCTGGCCATCGCGGACATCGTATTCCTGGGCCGCGCAGGCGAGGGCGAAATTAACGTTAGCGGCGGCGGCGGACTGGTGGCGGACTGGATACTCATCGGTAGCGAGGGGGCGGGGCGCGGGCGCCTTCGCGTGGGTGATAGCGGCAGCGTGACGGCGGCGCTCGTGGGCGATATCGGCCAGATCAGCGTGGGTGCGGGCGGCGCGGGGCCCAATCTGTTGGAAGTCGAACCGGGCGGCAGCGCGACGGCGAGCGAAATGCGAATCGGCGTATCGGGCGGCCCGGAGGTTGAGAACCGCGTTACGGTTGATGGCGGCGAAGTGACGCTCCTGGAGTCCCTCGTTATCGGTGATCTCGCGGCGCCGGACGGGAGCGGTTCGCGCGGCGAACTGCTGCTTCAAAACGGCGGGCTGTTAGTCGCCAGCGAACTCCGGCTGCACGCCGCTTCGACTATCTCGGGCAGCGGCGTCATCGATCTCGGCGGCGGTGAAGGCCAGCTTGACGGCACGGTCGCACCGGGCGTATTCGTGCAGGCGGCGGACGGAGGCGCCAAACGAGCGGGGCCGGAAGGGCTCCGTGGCGCGGGTTTCGGAACCCTCACAATCCGGGGCAACGTGACGGGGAGCGCACCCGAGATTATCCTGGGCATCGGCGGGGAGGACGCGGGGCAGCGCGACCGGCTTGTCATCGAGGGCAACGCCAATTTCGAAGACGTCGCGGTGGTGCTCGAGTTTCTGGAAGGCTTCGCGCCCCAGGAGGGGATGGCGATCCCGCTGATCGAAGTGACGGGCGACGGCAGCGTGACGCCGGCACGTGTCGAATTCACGGGGCTGGAAGATGGCTTCGCCTTCGAACTCGAAACGGCGGCCGACGGCAGCGCCATCCAGATGCGCGCCCTGACCGACGGCGTCGCAACGACCACCCCCGGAGGCGAAGGCGAGGGCGAGGGCGAGGGTGAGGGTGAGGGCGAGGGCGAGGGTGAGGGTGAGGGTGAGGGTGAGGGCGAGGGCGAGGGTGAGGGTGAGGGCGAGGGTGAGGGTGAGGGTGATCCGGTGCCTTTTAACTGCAATGCATCAAAATCCACTGTACTCGACAACTTGCAACGCATCTTCGGCGATTTGTTTCTGCTTGGCGCCGCGGTGGCTGGTCTCGCGTTATTGCGGTTCCGGAGCGGAGAGAGGATGTAGTCGCCTGAGGCCAGCGCCCTGTAGCGTTCGCGCTGGCGCCTGCGGCATACCGCCGGGACAGCCATGCCGCCCCGCGGCGGACTTCGCAGAGTGGTGTATCTACATCTACAAATCGTTGACAGCATACAGGGATTACCCTATACTTCGAGTGCTGGTTTTACATAAGGCTAAGTCTATCGAGGAGAAGTGAATCGATGAGTAGCCGGTGACGGGCCCCCTGTTTCTGAGGCGCGGTCGCTGGATGGCAGCAATTGTGTTGGTACCAACCGAATTCGTCCAGCAAATATAAAGGCCCCACGTCATGGATTCGACCGCGTCCTCCCCCGCCCCTCCTTCGCGCAAATCGCCCGGCGCACCTGCCCTTGGTGGGGGGTGCCGGATTCCCCTCTCCGGCCTCGCAAGCAGGGCCGCAATTCTTGTGCTCGCCGTCCTGACTTTCGCTTCGCGAGCCTCCGGCGAACTCTCCTTGGTCACGATCGACGCGTACCTGAATGCGCAGGCTGAATTGGGGGATGCGCTAGACCCGGATTATCAGATTTACAACAACCTTCCGCCCGGCAATTACACCTATGACGCGACGGCCAGTCAATCGGGCTCTACCGCATCCGGCAACCTGGCACTTTCTGTGGAAGTCGACCCGACGTTGGGAACCGCCACAATCACCTTCACGTCGAGCGCCGAAACCGAAGTCCCCCCCGGTGATCCATCGCCGGACTTCGCGGGCGCGTATACGGACGCCGGCATGAGCGTGGTCTTTGTCTTTTCCGCACCAGAGGGCGTATGTGTACGCGTGACGGCGGAAGGAAACATGAACACCACCGGCGGTAACGTGCGGCTGCGTCACAGCGTGGGTCCAAATGTGGAGGTTGAATCGGGGCATGCGTCCCTTGACGAGCAAACACAAATCAATGTTGACGCGACGGGGGAGGTTGGTGCTCTGTCGATTAGCGTCGAACTCGTAGCCAATGCCTTTTCGGATCCGGAAGAACCCATACTAAGTGGCACGTCGGCAGTAGACGTAACGATTACGGTGGAAATAGTCGAGGAAGGTTGCAGCGAAGAGGAAGAGCCCGAGGACTGCGACGCGGAGATCCACTTCTGGGAGGGGCTAAATGGCGTATACAGCGACGTGTCGCACTGGGAGCCCGAGTGTGTTCCGGGGGAGGACGACACGGCGGTATTCGACAAGGACCAGACCTATACCGTGGACTTCGGAAACGAACAGGCCGGGCGCGCGCTGGTCGACCGGGGCAATGCCTCGTTCTCGCAGGGGACCTACACCTTGGCGGGTGGCTCCGCGGCGTCGCCCGCGCTCGTCGTGGGCAACGACTCCACGGACTTTGCGTACCTCGAGTTGGTGGACGGCCATAGACTCGAGACCGGTTTCGGAGCGGTAGGCGGGAACGCCGGAACGGATGCGTGGCTGGTGGCCACATCCGGGGCAGTCTTGGAGGCCGGCGAACAGCTTGTGGTCGGCGGCGCAGGGAAGGGGCAAGCCAGTGTGCTTGGCAGCGGGCGCATGGATATCCTGCAACTGCTTCTGGGCGCCGAAACAAATGGCCACGGCACCTTCGGTGCATATGACAATAGCGGAGACGGAGAGCTTGCCGCGTTTATCTCAGCCATGGCGGCCGGCGTGAATAGCACGGGCGTGGTCGAGGTTTTCGGTCACCTCGTATACGTCGTGAGGGCTACCCTCGGTATCAACGACGGTGCGGAGGGTTTACTTACGGTGCGTGCCGATTCTGGCTATGGGTCCTTCGAGTTCGAAGAACTCACCGTGGGCGACCGCGGCATGGGAACGGTAAAGGTCGAGCACGGCGGCAACCTCCTCTCGCTCATCCAGCAGACGGCGGAGATCGATTCGCGGGCAATTCTCGGACACATGCCCGGCGGTTTTGGCGACGTGCTGGTGACCGGTTGCGGATCGCTGCTGGAAGTGGAGAACCTTACGGTAGCCAACGAAGGCGGCGCCAAACTTGTCGTTGCGGACGGCGGAAGAGCAAAGGCCGCGCTCATGGGTATCGCCGAAGGCGCTACAGGCCAGGGGCACGTGCTTGTCGACGGTGCCTGCGAAGACGGGACACCCAGCATCCTGGAGGTGATCGGGGGCATATGGGACGACCAGTTGTATGTGGGATTTCTCGGCAATGGGCTGTTGGAGATTAAGAACGGCGGCCTGGTCACGTGTGGAAATGCGGACATCGGCGGGTTGGGCGGCGGCGCGGGCCAGGTGCTTGTCGAGGGTGAGAGTTCTATTTTGCGCGTCGACGACGTCTTGGTCCTCGGCGCCTCCGCCCCGGAATCAACCGCCCCCGGCGTGGGAGACGTGTTCATACACGAGGGTTTGGTCAGCACGAAAACCTTGATAATTCGCTCCGGTAGCGGCATCTACGGGAATGGGACACTCCAGTTGGAAGTCGGTCCGGACAACCTGATCGAAGGCACGGTCTCCGCCGGACTTTATCTCGCGCCACTTTTGCCGGCCAAGCAGAACGGGAGCACCGCCACGCGGGCATCCGGCCACGGAACGCTGACCATTACGGGCGGCCTGCCCATGAACGGCGGCGTGCTGGAGGTGAGTATAAGCGGCACGGAGCCGGGACAGTACGACCAGATCCTGGTGGAAGGCGACGCAACGCTCGATGGAACGGTGATCCGGCTCGTGTTTACGGATGGCTACGCCCCCGCAGTAGGCACCACCGTACCCTTTCTGTCGGCCACCGGCGTGATCATGGCGACCGATACGGTTCTTGAATACACCGGCCTGATGGATGGCTTCGACTATAGTATCGATCCCCAGGGCGGCGCGCTTGTGTTCGAGGCATTGAACGACGGCGTCCCGGAGATGGGCGGCGAAGGTGAAGGTGAAGGTGAAGGTGAAGGTGAAGGTGAAGGTGAAGGTGAGGGTGAGGGTGAGGGTGAGGGTGAGGGTGAGGGTGAAGGTGAAGGTGAGGGTGAGGGTGAGGGTGAGGGTGAGGGTGAGGGTGAGGGTGAGGGTGAGGGTGAGGGTGAGGGTGAGGGAGAAGGTGAGGGTGAGGGTGAAGGCGAGCCGTCCCCGGCGCCGAGGCCCGGCGGCTGCCAGCTTGGAAAACAGGGCAAGCCGCTCGGTGAGTGGCTGGGGGACTTGATCACCGCCTTCCTGTCGCTGGCGGTATTGACCGGTTTTTGCCGGGCGCAACGATATCACGGCGGCGCGTAACCACGCATCGGCCTGGGGAAAGAGTGCGAACGCCACTGCCGCCTCGGTCGCGACAGTGGCCTCGCTTTTCAGGCGGGTGATGGGCGCGTCGTGCTGTTGCACGCACTGCGCGGCTACGCTACCAGCGGGCGCCGTTCAGCGGTTCAGCCCGGAGACCCAGCTTTCCGCCGCCATCGCGGCCGCGGCCTCTACTTCGGTGGCGGGCAGGTCCCGCGCGTTTTCGTGGTAGTCGAAGGTGTCGTAGTGGAAGCAGTAGAGGCGTGACGCAAACTGGGCGACGGGCAGGGAGGACTCGCCGGGCGCCTCGCCGTGGCCATGAATGGATACGGTGACACCCCCGCCCCAGTCCTGGCCGCTGTCGTTGTTGGGGTTGAAGAAGTAAACGCGCATGGCGCCTTCGTGATCGAGCGCCACGCGGAGAATCGTGATCGCGTGCCAGCCCACGTAGCGCGCCTGGCTGTCGGTCACGGCGATTCCGGCGGGCTGCGGGTGCACCACGGGGGTGTCGTCGTTGTAGTAGGGGTGGTAGACCGAGTAGAAGGCCCCAATGAACTCCCCAAGGTCGCGGGGCTGGCCCGTGGCGATGTCGACGGCGATCTCGAAGCCGCGGTTGACGCGCCAGCCGTGGAACTCGGGATTGATCCAGCGGTGGGGGTCGTCGCCGCGCCCGGCGCACAGGCGACCCATCTCGGCGTAGATCTTGTCGAGGTGCGGCACGAGGACCAGCGATATCGGATCGAGATCATGGTAGGCGGCCGCCGCGTGCGGCGGGGCGGGGAGCGCGCTGGATTGCAGCATCTGGCCCTCAAACATCATCTGGACATCGTTGTCGCGCGCGGCCCAGCGCACGAGCTGGAGGAGGTAGTCCGGGTCGCTGTACGCCCACATGGAAATGGCGCGGGTGGACTGGCATACGGGGTTGTTTCCCTGGCCGAGGCCCAGCGGTTGTCCGAGGACGTTGAGCAGCCCCATCATCAGGTAGACCCGGGGCGGGTGCGCGGCGCCGCAGACGGCCGCGATCTTGGACTTGACGTCTTCGTGCAGCAGCGCCTTCGTGTGGCGCCACAGGGAAGGCGCGACGCCCGGCTGGTACAGGATGCCGCGCTCCAGGAGCGCGTTCATGCCGAGAATAGCCTGGCAGGTCTCGGGGTAGACGCACTGATCCAGCAGGGTGGTCACCAGCGCGCGGTAACAGGCGAAGGCGTCGGCGCCCGTGGTGCTGAGTCCGAGCGCTATCGGGAGCAGGTCGGGATTGGCGGCCAGGGCGTGGCGGACGAAGGTTGCGTGATACGGGGAAACCAGGCCCGTGTCGTGCATGCAGCGGGCCAGCGCGCGCGCCTCCTCCTCCAGGCCGCGCGCGGGCATGCCTTCGAGGCGCTGGCGGTAGGCGTCGACCCCGGGATCCTCGCGGCTCGCCTCCGTGGGCCGGAAGAGCGCGGCGACGAGGCTCTCCGCGCCCCAGGCGGTGGTTTCGAGGTGGATATCCGGGTTCACCAGGCACTCCGCCACGCGCGCCACCATCACCCGCACCACGTCCACCTGAACCGGGCGCTGCCGCAACAGGCGCCAGATCTCGTCGAGCACCTGCTCGAGCACGCGCTCGTAGCCCAGCTGGTCCGCCAGGAATTGCATCTGGTGGCGCAGCGTGTCGCTCCGGGCCGCGCCGCGCGCGCGGTCGGACTCGCCCGAGATTCCGAAAACGTGGTGCAGGTTCAGCGCAAGCACTTTCGTAAGGAAGTGCGTCGCCTGCTCCGCCGCCATGAGGGGCTCGAAGTGCTCCCCGTTCACCACGGCGAGCATGCGCAGCTCGCTCAGGCACTCGAGGGTGACCAGCGCCGCATCGGGAGCGTCGAAGGTAAGCGGAACGAGATTCGCCTTCAGCGTTTCCGGGTGATCCCAATCGCTGCCCGTGAAAGCGCCCGCCGCCCGAAAGCGGGGCGCGTGCGCGTAGGCGTGCGCGGTCCCCCCCGGGGTGGCGAGCAGGCGGCGCGCCTGGTCGAGGAAGCGTCCCAGGTGATTCGGGCGGGCAAACGGCGGCGCGCTTTCGAGGCGATCGAGGGCCGCGTCGAAGCCTGCGGAGAGGCGCGCAAACATGTCGGATTCGGCAGTCATATTCATGGCCATCGGCGTATCGTATCGGTCCTACAGGAAGAAATCCAGCTCTTCCTGTCGCAACAGGAGATCTCGCACACGATCGGGATCGTCGCCAAAGAAATACACGCTCCCGTAGTGGCTGCCGAAGGCGGTGCGCTTGGCGACCTTGCTCTCGACGGGCGGCTGGAGATCGTGGTACTCGTAGTAGGGGTCATTTTCCGTTTCGGCGGGGATTTCGAGGCGCGAGATGATGCGCCGGCGCGGGTAGACCAGAAATGTGCCCGCGTGCCCCTTCGCGTCCTCAACTTCGCGCGGGAAGAACGCCTTGACCTCCTCCTCCGTGGCCTTGGGGTCGCTCACGAGGACCTGCGCCTGGTATGCGTTGAAGCCGTAGGCGCGTTCGATCAGTTCAAACGCGTTCCCGCCGGGCACCCGGTACGCCACTTCGCCGAAGTACATCTTGCCGTCGCTGGTGACGAAGTACTCGGGGTGGATCAGGCCGTAATTGATGTCGAAGGCCTCGATGAGCTTTTCGATCTCCTCGGTGATGCGCGGACGCCACTGCTCCAGCTTCGGCGACGCGGGGATGAATACCGAATAGCCCAGGTGGACGTACTCGGAGATGTTCAGAAAGCGGATTTTCCGGTTGTGGATGAACACCTCGCAGGCGAACTCCACGCCGTCGAGGTGGCTCTCGAGGAGCGCGGGAAACTCGTCGTCGGAGATGTGCTCCACGTCCTCCACGGTCTTGATGACGCGGTGGCCCAGGCAGCCCGCCTTGTCGAAGGCCTTGAAGTGAATGGGATCGTTCGGGTCGCCCTCCAGCTTGAGCAGCGCCTGGTTCACACGCTTGAGAAAGTGCACCACGTCGTCTTTGTTGTGCGCCTCCTCGAAAATGCCCACGCGGATGCCCGCGAGCTGCGCGCGCCGTTTCATCAGCGCCTTGTCGCGGAAGAGCAGCGCCTGGTTCAGTAGCCGGGGATTGTCCAGCAGCACGGCGTTGATCGCGCCGGCCCACTCCACGGTTTCCTCGTACAGCGGTATAGAAACATCGATGCCTATTTCCTGAAGTGTTTTCGCGATCTCGTAGGATTTCTCGTTCAGCCGCTCGAAATGCCAGGGCATGTAGGGAATATCGTTGGCCCTGGCGTATTCTTCCGCCCACGGCGGCGCCACCACGAGATAGCGCCGGTCAAACTGCTCCAGCGCCTCGATGGCCTTCAGGCTCCAGCCGAGCACGGCGATGTAACCTTTGCTTTCGTCCTTCTTCATGTTGAATTCCTTTCGCGTTGGGCGCGCTGGCGGCGTAAGACCGCACCGGTTCGGGTGCGGAAGCGCGGGAGAAGGGGGCCGGTCACGGCGGGTGCGGCCCGGACAGAGCCGGTTCGCAAGATGGATCGCGAGCGCGTGTCGAAGGGTTGGGGGGCGCGCCGGCAGTGCCTGCCTGGCCGGCAAGCGCCTGTTGTCATGGGTGACATGATCTTGCATACTACAGCAATTGAGCGGGGATTGCAAAAAGGCCCGGAAACGGGCCAAATCCGGCGAAGGTCCGCCGTGGCGGAAATGTTTGCGATCCTTTGCGCCTTTGGCGCAAGGGACAGCCGGGACGGCTATCCTACATTTGCGCCTTTCGGCGCTGAACACCGCCGGGACGGCTGTGCCACTTTCGTTTTGAGGTGGTTTTGGTGAGGGGCAGGGGAATTTTTTGAAGGTGAGCTCACGTTGCCGCGGACAGGAATGTCCGCGATCCTGCTGCGCCTTTGGCGCGGTGGACAGCCGGGACGGCTATCCTACATTTGCCGTGGACAGGGGTGTCCGCGATGCTTTGCGCCAGGCGGCGTTCCCGCTCGCTGCATCAGGCGGCTAACGTGTTGCCCTGTTTTTCTACGCGCGCCGGGACTTCAGCTGCCCGCCGCGCGGTCGGTGGCGTATTCGCGGATGCGCACGACCCATACCGACGCCGCGAGAAACGCGGCGGAAATCGCGATCAGCGCGAGCGCCGCCTTGCCCGCGCCCACGTAGTACACCTGCCGGCGAAATGTGGTGAGTTCCTCGCGCGCCGCCTCTGTGGTGGCCTGTACGGCCGCGGGCAGGAGCTCGTTGGTGTATTTGAGGATAGTCAGGAAATCGACGATGCCCGGCACGGTAACGGCGATGCGCTGCCAGCCGTAGAGGACGAGCACGCCGATGATGATGGGGCGGCGCGTTACCGCGCCAAGGAAAAGGGCGAAAGCGCCATTCGCGGCGAGCGCCATGAACATGGCGAATTCGTTGGCCGCCAGGCGCCCGAGGCCGTCGGAATCGAACGCGAGATCCGGCAGCGCGGTGGACGCGGCGAAGGTCAGGAAAAGTGAAGATCCGAGAATGGCGCCACTGACCAGCAGATACGCCGCGTAGCGCCCCAGCACCCACGCGGAGCGGGGCATCGGGCGCGTGAGCATGAGCGGAATGGTGCGCCCTTCCACGTCCTCGCCCACGATCATCGTCGCGAAGAAGAGCGCCAGCAGCGGGGCGAGCACGCCCACGTGCGCTTCGCGGGCGAGGCGCGTAAAGACGTCGAGGCCGGAATCCCCGGCGTGGTTGGAGGAAAGGAAGGCCATCGCGAGCGGGATAAGCACGGGCAGCATGGCGATTGCGGCGGCGAGGATCACGCGCTGGCGCCGCAGCATAAGCATGAGGCTCTGTCCGAAGGAGGCGCGGAGACACTGGTTGTAGTGGGACATCGGCCCGGCGGCGCGCGCGGGCGCTGGGAGGATGCTGATCTTTTCCGCGGTCTGGCTCACGGCCGCCCTCTCCTTACTTCACCAGATAGTCGAAGACCGCCTGGAGGTTGTCGTCGGCGCACTGGATGCGGTGTATTTCAATTTCCGGGGTGAGCGCCACCTCGTTGATGCGCGCGTAGCATGCGCCCGGATCGCGGGTCTTGATGACGAGCCGGTGTTCTTCAAAATCCAGGTGGAGCACGCCCGGATCATGGAGAAAATGCGCGGCCAGCGCGCGGGGCGCGTTGCAGTCCACATGAATGGTGTGCGGGTGCCGGTCGATCAGGGAGCGGATCTCGCGCACCCGCCCGTGCGCCATGACGCTGCCCTGGAAAAGTAACACCACGTGATCGGTCACGCGCTCCACCTCGTAGAGGATGTGGCTGGAGACGATGACCGAATAGCCGTTGTCGCCCAGCTCCCGGATCAGCGAGAACATCTCCTCGCGGCCCTGGGGATCCAGCCCGGCCATGGGCTCGTCGAGAAACAGCAGGTCGGGGTCCGCCGCAATCGCCTGCGCGATCTTGATGCGCTGGCGCATCCCCTTGCTGTACTCCTCGATGGGGTCGTCCATGCGATCCGTCATGCGCACGCGATCGCAGGCCTGTTCCGCCGCTTTTTCCGCCGCCGCCGCCGTCATGCCCCAGTACCGGTTGAGCCAGTAGACGTATTCGAAGCCCGTCATGTTGTCGTGGAAGGTGTCCAGCTCGGGGCAGTAGCCTATCCGCCGCAGGACGGGCAGGTTGTTGCGCGGGGACTGGCCAAACACCGTCAGGCTGCCTCGGGAGGGGCGGTAGAGCCCGAGCGCCAGCTTGATGAAGGTGCTCTTGCCCGCGCCGTTCGCGCCGAGGAGCCCGGTGACGCCGGATTCGATCTCCAGGTTGATGTCGTTGAGCGCGACGACTTCGCCGAACCATTTCGAGAGCCCGCGGGCGGCGATCACGGTACCCATCAGGCGCACTCCGCGCGGCGCACGCGCCGGAAAACGATATAGACGCAGAGCAGGCATACGGCCGCGATGTACAGCAGCGGCCACCGCCAGTGCATGGTGAAGAAGAGCTCCTGCTGGTGGAATATGGCCTGGCCCACGCGGTTGACGGCCATCGGGAAGGAAACGATCAGGTAGTTCGGGTCGCGCAGGAAGCCGGCCAGCAGGGTCCCGAGCGCGCCGTTCGCGACGGCGAGCATGAACACGGCGATCGCGGCGTAGTTCTGGCTCTGGAGCAGCGCCGAGCAGGCGAGCACGCTGAGGGCGGAGGGCAATACGATAACCAGCGAGAAGACGAAGATTTGCAGCGGCCACCAGAAGGTGGTGGAGAGCGTGTCCCAGCCGGGCGCGAGGAGGTTGTGCAGGGCGACCAGCGCGGTGGCCGGCGCGGCGGTGAATGCGAGCCCGATAAGCACGAGCGTCAGCACCTTGCCCAGGGCGTAATCCCGCCAGGTGATCGGCTTGGAGAAGTACACTTCCATGAGGTTATTCCGGAAGTCGTTGCAGATCATGCCGGCGCCCGCGTAGAGGCAGGCCAGGAGCACCAGCGGCCCCTGGAGGCGCAGGTAGTCGAAAAAGCTCTGCTCCTTCACCACCAGGAAGGCGACCTGCTGCAACGGGGCCGCAAGCGGGTGATTGGGATCCTGCATGATCACGTCGTAGGCGGTGATCTGGAAGAGCCGCAGCAGGGTGTGCATGAAGGCCGCGAAGCACAGCAGCAGGAAAATCTTCGACTTGATGAGGATGCGGATTTCCTGCTCCACAATGAGCATCCAGCGTGCGTAACGGCGGAAGGCGCCGTCGTAATGCCGGTAAGTGCGGGCGTAGACGGGCATCTAGGCGGCATCCTCGCCGTTCGCGGGCGCTTGCATGGCCTTCATGAAGACCTCGGCCAGGCTGCTGCGGGCCGGTTCCAGGCCTCGCAGCTGGGCGCCGGCGTCCCGCGCGCAGCGGAACAGGAGATCGGCCTTTTCGCCGGGGGGCAGCTCCACGAGGAGGCGTCCGTCGCGCTCCGCCACGCGGCGCACGCCGCAGGCCTCCAGGGCGCGAAAGAAAGCCTCCCGCTCGCCGTGCGCCTGAACTTCATACTGGCCCTCGCGCGGCGCGGTCAGGTCCGCGATTGTGCCCTCCTCCACGATGCGCCCGCGCTGGATCATGATGACGCGCTCGCACACGTGCTGCACGTCGGGCATCAGGTGCGACGAGAGCAACACCGTCACCTTCCGAGTCTTCCCGATGTCCGCGATCAGCCGCAGCATCTCCTCGCGTCCGTCCGGGTCCAGGCCGTTGGTCGGCTCGTCGAGGAGGAGGAGGCGCGGGTCGTGAATCAGGGCCTGGGCCAGCTTCACGCGCTGGAGCATGCCCGTCGAATAGGTTTCCATCTTCCGGTAACGGTTCTCGCCGAGTCCGGCGTAGTTGAGCACCTCGTGCGTGCGCTCCATCGCATCCACGCGGCTCATGCCGAAGAGGCGTCCGACGTAGGTGAGGAAAGAGACCGCGCTTACCTGCGGGCTGACGACCTCGCGCTCGGGCATGTAGCCCAGTTCCTGGCGCACGCGAAGGGCTCCCCCGGGCATCGGATGCCCCATCATCGTCACTGTGCCGCTCGTCGCGCGATTGAAGCCGAGGAGCGTCTTCATCAACGTGCTCTTGCCGGCGCCGTTCGGGCCGAGCAGTCCCACGGCGGATCCCTCTTCGATGGCGCAGCTCACGCCGTCCAGCGCCTTCAGCGGCCCGTAGCGGACGCACAGGTTTTCGATTTCAATGAGCGACATAGGGTTTCCGCTTACGTTGGGGCGGCGCCCACCGGCGCCCCCGAAAGGCCCGCGTCAGTTGGCGTACAATTCCACCAGGACCTCCGGCTCCTCGCCGTTGATCTCAAAATCCTGCATGCCGCGCCAGCGGAACGTGCCGGTGCGCTCCAGTTCATAATAGTCCACGCGCCACGGGCCGATCGAGACATCGGGTATGGTCACGGACTGGCCGGCCATCGTATAGTGTTCGCCGGGGATGGCGCCCGCGTCGATGCCCTCGCCGATGAGCGGTGGCGTCGCGCCGGGATTCAGCACGACGCGCGCGCCGATATTCTCCAGGCCGGACGGGATCAGGGGATTGCCGCCCGGCCGGTACACATTGACGGTGACCGTGATGCCCTCGAACTCGCCGAAGTTCTGGTAGGTGACGGATCCGCTCCAGATGGTCACGGGATAGCCCTGGCCGGCGATGGCGTCCAGGTTCAGGCCCAGGCTGGGGTTCGAGGCGAAGGCCTGGAACTTGCCCTCCGGAATATTGCGGATTTCGTAGGCGCCGTTTTCATCCGAGCTGGCGGTGTAGGGCTGGCCGTGCGCGATTACCGTGACCACCCAGCCGGAAGCGGGCCGGCCGTTGTCGAATACGTAGCCCTCCAGCGAACCGCCCGGCCCCATGACGATCTCCACGCCGGTGGCGCTGTCTTCGGCCTCCAGGTAGATCGCGGGACTCATCGCCTGGGGGTAGGCCGGGTGCCGCGCCACGACAAAGTACGTGCCCTCGGCCAGGCGCTCAAACTCGAAAGCGCCATCCTCCGCGACCTGCGTGGACTGGCCGCCGCCGTCCTGCGCGAAGAGCGTCAGCGCCTGGGACGCGGACCCCGCCTCGACCAGGAAGACGGTCGCGCCCTGCGGGCTCTGGCCGTCCGCCGTGCGCACAAAGCCCTCGATGCGGCTGCCCTCCTCGCTGAGGATCAGGTCGATGTCGTCGAGCACGTCGCCGGGCAGGAGATTGATTTCCCGGCGCGCCGGCGCGTGCGGCTCGGCCCGCGCTTCGAGCTGCCACGCGCCCGCCGCCAGGGTCAACTCATAGCGGCCCTGCGGGTCGTCGAATTCCTGCCCGGGCTGATCCGACTCGGCCTCGCTGAGCATGGAGAAGAAGTTTCTTCCGGACTCTCCATCCTCCGCGCCGCCCAGGCGCATCGCCCCGACCCGATAGCCATTTTCCGGCGCCTGCCGCGTGGCGCGCGCAATCACGCGCCCGCGGACCACAGCCGCGGCCTCCAGCACGATACGGTTGGGCTCGTCGAGCAGGACCTTGCCGAGGGTCTTGCGGCTGAAGCCGGCCTTGTCGGCCGAAAGCGTGTACGTGCCAATCTCGACCCCGTCGAATTCAAAATCGCCGCCGGAGGCGGTTTCGGTTTCGCGCCCGACCCCCTGGAGGCTCTCCGTGCCCAAGCCCGAAAGGACCACGCGCGCGCCCTCCACGGCCCGCCCGGCAGCGTCTTCGACGGTTCCATAGACCTTGTAGCGTCCGGACGCGATGTTCTCCAGGACAACGCGGAAATTCTTCACGTCGTGGTAGCCGTTGGCGTAGAGCGGTGTCCCCTGGATGGCGTACTTGAAGCCCTGTTTATGGGCCATCACCTGGTAGTTGCCCGCGGGAAGCTCCGCCAGCGTGAAGAAGCCGCCTTCGTCGCTGCGCTCCTCGCGCATGGCCTGCGCCGATTCCATCGGGGACATCAGCTGGCGGTAGCTCGGGATGCACACCAGCTGCGCATCCGGAACGCCGCGGCCCTTGCTGTCCACGACCTGGCCGAACACGTCCGACCCGGTGAACATGGTGATGTCGACCCGCACTTCCTTGTTGCGCGGGGTGATGATGAAGGGATTGGCAAGTTGTGGCGCGTTCTTGTCCGCCGTCGCGTAGAGCCGCCACTCCTCGTTCAGCGGCACACCCACCAATTCGTAGTAGCCGTCTTCCCGGGAGGAATGGCCTGTGAGCGGGGGAGCGCGGCGCACCATCGCCGTGAGCGCCTGCGTGAGCACGCTTTCGGAAGTGACCAGCATGACCGTGGAGGAAACCGGCTCGTTGTCCGGCGTCGTCACGTAGCCCCACACCACCCCGCCTTTGTCGAGCTTGAAGTCGATGTTGGCGACCTGCTGATCGGGCGCCGTGATCTGCGTCTTTCGAAACGGGAGCACCCGCGTAACGCGGTAGGGGGTGCGCTCGATGTCCGCGATAACACTGTAGGCGCCTGGACTGAGGCCGCCGACGGTGTAGGTCCCGTCTTCCGCAGTTTCCGCGGCCTGGGTCCAGTGTTCCTCCTCGAAGGTGGCCCGGACCGTGATGCCTTCGATGCCGCGCCCGTCCTGGCTGTCGGTAACGCGGCCCGACACGGTCGCCCCGGTCTCGAGGGCGATGTCGACCTTCCATTCCGGGTTCGATTCCCCCACATAGCGCTTTTCCACCGTCTGGCGGAGGTGCGCGCGCGGGCGTACGGTGATCTGGTACTCGCCCGGCGCGGTAATCGGCACGCGGAACCGCCCATCCGGCCCGGACTGGCCCGAAGCGTCGGCCCAGATCTGGCGCCGCCGGTCGATGGTGGCCGCGATGGCGTCGGCGTCCCCCGACTGCGCCGCTTCCCTATCGCGGGCGTTGAATTCCGCCTCCTCGGCGGGTGTCGGGACCCGGCTGGCGAGCAGGTGCACACCGGCGATGGGCTCCCGCGTCCGCGCGTCGGTCACGGCGCCGGTGATCAGGAAGGCCGCGCCGGGCTCCGTATCGCCGGGGGTTGCGGTTTCGGCGGGCGCGGCGGTGAACGTGGCCTCTGTTCCGGAAGGGGTCTCCGTCCGCCCGCGCCCGCGCCCGGGCCCGAAGCCGGGCATGGGCCCGTAGTCGCGGCGCGCGGCGGGGCGTTCCTCATAGGAGAAGGTGGAGACGGGCGGGAGCGGCTCCCGGCCGGCCGTAATGAGAATGGCGATGCCGGCGAGGACGGCCAGGGCGAACGCAATGAGCAATACGGTTGGAAGCGCGGTGGATTGCCCTTTGCCCCTGCGACGTCTCATCTAGCCACTGCCTTTCGTGTGCAAGAAGACCTGCTGCTCGCGGCATCCCGCATAAGACCGAGCCGCTCTATCGCGTGCGGAGAAAGCGGCCGGAGATCGGTTCACCCGTGCGCAGCGGGTGAACGCGAATGGACCGCAACAGGGGCTGCACGCCCACCCAGACCGTGATGGCGCCCAGCAACAGGGCCAGCGCAAGAAAATTGGCGTCCGCCGTCACGGGCCAGGGGCGCTGGAGCGCCGTGGAATAGTAATCGGAGTAGTAATCGAGCCGGCCGAGCCCGCCGGAGATTCCGTGCGCCAGCAACAAGTGAAAATTGGTGAACGCGACGATGGTGACCGCCACCGCCACGACCGCGACGCCGGCCACGAGACCGCCGATCAGGGCGTTGCGGAACCGGGCGCGTTCGCGCTCGGCGAGCGCGGACCACTCCACCCGCCCGACAATCCGCGCGTGCATTCCCGCGGGCGCCGGAAGGAGCGGCTCGTCGCGAAGGGCGCTCTCAATGAGGGCGTCCAGCTCGGCGAGGCTGGGCAGGCGGTCAGCCATCCGAAAACAACTCCTTTTCCACGACCTGTCGCAATTGCTTTCGCGCCCGAAACATCCAGGTCTTCAGGGTGCCCATGGGGATGTCGAGGGCCGCCGCGATCTCGTCGTAGGAGATCCCCTTCAAATAGTACAAGGTCACGATTTCGGCGTAACGGCCGGAGAGGAGGGTGACGCAACGGCGGATGTTCTCGGGCAGGTCCGAGGCCTCCGGCGGCTCCACGGCCGACTGGTTCACGTGCGCGGGGGTCAACTCGACCTCGCCGCGGCGCTTTCGGCGCCCGATCTCCGTCAGGCAGACGCTGCACGTCACGCGGTAAAGCCAGGTGCTGAAACTGCTGTCGCCGCGGAAGCCCTTCAACAGGCGAAAGGCCTTGAGAAAGGCCTCCTGCGCCATGTCCTCCGCCAGCACCGGATCCCGCATGAAGCGGAGCGCCAGGTTGTAGGTCATCTGCTGATGGCGGCGCACCAGTTCGGAAAAGGCCTCCGTGTGTCCCGCGCGCGTTTGCTCGACCAGTTCCAAATCGGATACTTCGGCCGGCGCGCAGGTGTCGGGAAGCGCCGCACTGGCTGTTTCCACGCGAAGCGCCATCGGGGCCGAGACATTCATGGTGCGTTCCTTACGATGCGGATATCGCCGTTCCGAGAATAGAGCGATACCGGGTTGGAGCCCGAACCCGACCGCCCTTCGAGAGTTCTGCGCTTCGGAAATCCCGGATCGTATGCGAGATCGATGCCGCAGTAGATTGTCCCGCTGTCGGTCGCGGCACGCAGGGCCAGGTCGCCGGGGTCTGACACCATCAGTTTAATGCCTCCGTTCTGTGAGGTCAAATCGCAGGACGCGACGTCGGGTGTGAGCAGCACGACCGCCACCTCCCCGTTGGTCGTGCTCGCCTCGAGGTAGCCGCCGGCCATGCTGGCGTACACGCTGCCGTTGATCGTCTTCAGCACCGTTTCACCGGGCGCGCCCTTCACGACGATCCGCCCGTTGTTGCTCTCCGCGCGGACCGCTCCGCCCGGGCCGAGGATTTTGATGTCGGTATTGTTGCCCTGGACAAACAGCGCCCCGCAGCCCTCGTGGATCAATACATTTCCGTTGGCCCCCTCGACGGAGACATTCGCGTTGCGCGGCACCGTGAGCTGGTAATCGATCCGGAATTCGACCGGGTCCGGGCGCTCACCGCTTTCGGTTTGGATGCGTATGCCGCCGCCGTCCGCCGTCCCCTGGACCATCGTCTCGGCATATTCGGCCACCTCGGACCGCAGCGCCGCGTCGCCGTAGGCCCGGATCTCGGCGCGAATTTCAAAATCCGGTTTCTCGTGGGTGCGCACCACAACGGACCCGTCGCTGTGCGCGAGGCGCAGGAAGTTGCCCTCGGGAAAGTGCAGATCGCGCGAAACGTGCAGCAGCGGCGGCGTGGCCTCTCGGGGCAACACGTCGCACAGGACGCCCATGGTAAAGGCGTGCACGGCTGCGGCGATAGCCGCCGCGGCCAATATGCTGCGCAAGGTCATGTTCATCGTGGGTCTGGTGCTCTTCTGGCTTGGACCCCGCCGTGCGGTGCGCGGTTTCCACGCGCTACACTACCCCGAAACCGGCTGAAACCGGCGGCGGCCCGCCCGGTGTCCAAGTTTAGCCGCCCAAATAAACGAAAACGGGGACGCGCCTGTTGAAAACACTGTGGATAGTATTGCCGCTGCTGGCCGGCATTATAGCACTCGCCTACACCGTCGTGGCCAACCTGCTCCGGGTCTGGCTGAACCACCGCGTGCGGCTGGCGCTGCTGGAGGCGGCGGAGCCCGGCCCCGGGCATTCCGGCGAGCCCCCCGAGGTGGAGTCGCTGGTGTGCGGCGCGGCCCCGGTGGCTGGACGCCCGCCGCTGGTGGATCACGTGACGCTCGGCGTCACCCTGGCCGTGCTCGGAAGCGCCAGCGCGCTGATCGCCTGGTTCCTGGGCGGCCAGCCGTGGATGGCCGGCGCCTTCCTCGGCGGCGTGGCGTGCATCGCCGTGGGCTTCCTTTTGACCTTGCTGGGCCTCCTCATGCGCTACCTGTCGCGCCTGCCCGCGGCGCCCCCCGGAATCGGGCCGGGGAAGCATTCCCGGTAGATTGCGGCGCGCCCGGGGGCCGTGTGCGCGATTTCAAGGCGGGAAGCGTTCTGAACGGCCTTCTCGCGCAGTTCCGGCGGTTCTTGCCTTACGGCCACTCGACGCGCCGGAATTTCTCCACCATGCGCCCGTTTTCCGCGCTGAGCTTTGTCATCCAATCCTTCACCGCGTTGTAGGCCTCCTCGCTCATCTCGGGCGTGTATTTGTCTACCGAGGGCGGGAACTGGCTGACGTGCGCGGCGGATGCTTTGACCTTGTATTCAAAAACGTCCGTAATGTCCACAGTCACATTCGGATCGGTGGTGTAGTAGTAATACGCCAGCGGCACGTGGTACGGCTTGAGGTCCTCGTCCAGCAGATGCTGGGGATAATAAAGGTGCCATTCGGATGCGATGAAGGCGTCCTGCGTGATGACGGCCGCCATCCGGTGATCCGTCTTGTGCCAGCGTTCGTGGGTGCTGCCCGGGTCCACCGTGAATACCGCGTCGGGCCGGTGGATCTTCATCTGGCGCGCGGCTTCGCCGCGGAGCCGCTGCGGGTCGGCATACTCCAGGTTCCCGTCCTCGTAGCCGAGCCACGTGATGTTCTCCTTCGGCACGCCCAGGATCGCGCAGGACTTCTCTTCCTCCGCCCGGCGGATCCGCGCCAGCTGCTCGCTCGTCATTTCCAGGTCGCGGGAACCCTTGTCGTCGTTCGTGTAAATCACGATCTGAATGTTGTTCCCGTTGTCCGCGAGGATTTTGATAATCCCGCCGCACTGGAACGTTTCGTCGTCGGGATGGGGCGTGAAGAAGAGGACGGTCTTGCCCTTCCAGGTTTCGATGGGGGCCTGCTCCGGCTCCGCGGCGGCATGGGCCCGGGCCAGGAACATAAGGCACAATACAGAAGCAACGATACGGTAGATGCGCATGTCGGGTTTCCTCCGAGTTCAGGACCGCAGACACTATAATACGCGGCGTCAGCCGAAAAAAAGGGGCCTGATCACGGGCCGGTGTGCTATGCTCGCCGGACGCGGGGCCGATGGCGCGTCCCGGAGATGCCCGGTTCGGGCGAGGGAGCGAAGCATGGTGCAGATCAAGAGTTTTGCCGTACTTCAGACCGCGAAAGTTGCGGCGATCCTGTATTTCCTGGGCGCGGCGATCGTTTGTATTCCGATGTCCGTGATCACGTTCCTGGGGGGATTGCTGGGATCACAGCAATCCGTCATGGGCGGGATTATCGGCGGCGTCATGATGCTGTTTGCGCCGCTCTTGTATGGCGCGATCTCGTTTGTGTTCATCGCCATCGGCTGCTGGGTGTATAACCTGGTTGCGGGATTCGCGGGCGGCATTGAGGTCGAGCTTGAGAGTCCCCGCGCCTGACGGCGCCGAAGGCAGCCGGGTTTTTGGGGGTACAGCCACCGGCTGGATCGGCGGCATTGGGATAGGACGTTGGCGCGCTTGCCAGGCGGAGGCAGTCCCCCGGCTCTTGGGGGTACAGCCACCGGCTGGATCGGCGCATTGAGATCGGACGTTGGCCCGCTTGCCAGCCGGAGGCAGTCCCCCGGGCGGGGCACAGGCGTTCGGCCAATGCATTTTCGGAGCAGGCTTGCCGTTACGCATTTGGGAGAATCCTCCATGGATCGCCGCACATTTTTGAAGGCCGGCGTGGCGTCTCTTGCCGCCGGTGGACTGGCGCAACCGGCTTGCGCCGACGAGACCCCGGTCCGCCCGCCGAATATCCTCTGGATCAGCGCGGAAGACATCAGCCCCGATCTGGGTTGCTACGGCGACGCCTACGCCTCCACGCCGCACCTTGACGCCTTCGCGCAAACGGCGATCCGCTATGACCGCGCCTATTCCCACTCCGGCGTGTGCGCGCCGAGCCGCGCGGGCATCATTACGGGGATGTATCCGACCGCATTCGGGGCCCACCACATGCGCTGCCAGAGCGTGCCCCCGCCCGAGGTTCGGTGTTTCCCGGAATACCTTCGCGCGGCGGGCTATTACTGCACGAACAACCGGAAGACCGATTACCAGTTCGAGCCGCCGCTCAGCGCGTGGGACGAGAGCAGCGGCCAGGCCCACTGGAAAGGCCGCGCGCCGGACCAGCCTTTTTTTGCGGTGTTCAACTTGACGGTGTGCCACGAGAGCCAGGTGCGGAGCCGCGATCCGCGCCTGCTGGAACGTATCGGCGCGCTCGGGGATCGCCGGCACGATCCCGCCGGGGCGCCCGTACCGCCTTACCACGCGGACACGCCGGGCACGCGCGCGGACTGGGCGCAGTATTACGATGTGGTCAGCCTGATGGACATGGAGGCCGGCGAAATCCTTCGGGAACTCGACGAAGCCGGGCTCGCCGAGGACACCATCGTCTGGTTCTGGGGGGATCACGGGCGCGGGTTGACCCGGTGCAAGCGCTGGCTCTACGAATCGGGCACGCGCGTTCCGCTGCTGGTACGCGTGCCGGAGAAGTATCGGGCCTGGGTGCGCCCGGAGGCCCCGGAATCGCTCGCGCCCGGCGAGAACGGCGATCTCGTGAGCTTTGTGGACTTCGCGCCGACCATGCTCTCGCTCGCCGGCGTCCCCATTCCCGAACCCATGCAGGGGCAGGCCTTCCTGGGCCGCGCCGCCGGCCCGCCCCGCGACTACGTGTATGGCGCCCGCGATCGCATGGACGAGGCCTACGACATCATACGCACCGTGCGGGACGGGCAATACCGGTATTTCCGCAACTACATGCCGTATGTGACGCGGGCTCAGCGGATCGACTATATGGACGAAATGCCCATGGCGCAGGAGCTGAGGCGCCTGCACGCGGCCGGTGAACTGACGGCGGATCAGGCGCACTGGTTCGCGCCGCGCAAGCCGCTGGAGGAGCTCTACGACGTGGAGGCCGACCCGCATGAGTTGAACAACCTGGCGGGCGACCCGCGCTACGCGGACACGCTCGCGCGTCTCCGGAACGCGCACGAGGCGTGGATGGCGTCCACGGGCGACCTCGGCCTCGTGCCCGAACCCATCCTGGACGCGTGGAAATGGCCCGGTGGCGGGGCCGAAACCTGCGCGGCGCCCTTGAGCCGTGAGGAGGGCGGGCGCTGGGTGCTTAGCTGCCCGACGCCGGGCGCGTCCATCAACTACCGCTGGGACGACATGCCGGAGAAGGAGTGGCGCCTGTATACGGGCCCCATTCCATCCCGCGCGGGGCGTGCCCTGACGGCGGTGGCCAACCGCATTGGATTCGAGGACAGCCCGGCCGCGCGTTCGGGCGACGAAGTCACCCACCTGGCCGAAAGTGGGCCCCATACTTTTTGGAAGGAATCCGGCCCGCGCGAGCGGCTGCTTTCGGAATTGCGCGAACTCCGCGCGCTGGATTTCCGGGCGGATACGTCCACGAGCGCATATCTCGACGCCCTGGATCACCCGGAAGCCGCGATGCGCTACTGGGCCATCGTCTGCCAGCACCGGATTGCCGCTCCGGAGGCCGGCGCCGACTGGATCGATGCTGTGCGGTCGCTCCTGGGCGACGAAAACGCGGCGGTGCGCGTGGCCGCGGCGCACGCCATGTGCGACTGGGGCCTGGCCGGCGAGGGCCTGCCCGTGCTGGAGGCCGTGCTGTCGGGCGGCGCCCAGGCCGAGCGGCTGTATGCGATCGCGGCGATCCGCCAGCTCGGGGAGATCGCCCGCCCCCTGCGCGAAGCCGTCACGCAAGCCGCCGATGACCCCTGGCGCTACGTTGCGTCCGTCGCCGGGCAAGCCGGGGCCGCGCTGGATGCATGATCGCAGCAAGGTCTTTGTTCGCAATCGGGGTGTAATAAGCACGGACTCCAGCATCGTCCCCACACGTCCCGATGCAATACTACTTCAAGAGTTCGAGAAGACTCTCGCTCGCCCCGTTCCGCACGGCCACGTCATAGGGGTACTCGCCTTCGTCATTCTGCATGTACTTGTCCGCTCCGTTGTCGAGCAGTATTTGAATGATTCGGGAATTCTTCGTTTGGGCCGCCAGGTGGAGGGGAGCATAGCTTGTGCCGGGATTTGGCGCGGACGCCAGTAACGGTTGCTGCGCCAGCAGCTGCTCGACGGTCGCCACGTCATTTTTCAGAATCGCTGCGCTGAACATCTCGCGCAAGTCGCCGGTAAGTCCCGGATCGGCGGGAAGCGCCGCCTTCGTACAGCCTGCGCTTACAAGGAGGAGCGCCAGTAGCCCCAGAATCGTCATTTCTCGAACCATGCCTTGTCTATCCTTTGTGTGGTGGCGCCGTATCGCGAATTTCACTCAAGTTCGCGTCTGGCCAATCGAACGCGAAAGTTCCGCGGCAACGGGATGTGCGCTTCCGGAGATTTCAGCCAGACGCCATCAGCCCGGTGAGCCGCCAGGCGCGCTAAAGGTCTGGGCAGACGTTGCGTCGCAATGGGGAGGGCCGATTGTAACGGCCCTCCCCGGGAAACTGCGTTGGCTGTCGGGCTATCCCGAGCCCGCCCATGCGCGCGCGCACAACCTCACGGCGAGAATGGGTACCCATCCTGGTGCGCCGCCGTCGTAAACATGTAGCCCTTGCTTCCTGTCGGCTGCGGGTACTTGACCCATTCGACATGGCCGTCCATGAAAAGGACATTACCGCCGCCAGGGACATGGTTAAAGCTACCTTCGACGGTCAGCGCGCCATCGTTGGTGTAGGAGTTGTCCCAGAGCACCGCGGCTTCCGTCTGGGCCTTGGCGCTGGCGCCTGGATTGTTGATGTCCGTAATGGCGAACCGTTCCACGCCTTCGCGCAGGCGCTGCGCCGTTACCGTCCTATTGGCGCCTGGCAGGAATACCGTTGCGGGCTGCTCGCGGTTGGACCACAGTCCCCGGCCTTGTCCGCCGAGCGTCCGCTGGTCCAGGCCCTGGGGCGCGTTCCGGAAGAATTCGAAGAAATCTTCCGCCGTGACAAACCAGCCGCCGTCAATGAAATAGCCCCAGTAGTTGTAGGACCAATAGCCGCCGTGGTAGTAACAATTCAGGCCCGGATCGAAAACCGACGGGTCGCAAGCCGTGCCGCCCGCATCAACCGAAATCTTCCCTTTCATGTACGGATCGTCCGTCGTGTCCCAGCCCGGGGCGATCGTCCGCTGCATCCGAGTTCTCCAGACCCAGCCCTCGCCCGTAAACGTGTTACGGTCACTGTCTGAGGGGCAGAACTGGATTTCGAGATCGGTAAGATACTCCGGATAGAGCTCTTCCAATTCGTAGGCGCGCTCGAGATCGGCGTTGCCCGCGCCCGTACCGGGAGGGCTTTTCCAGTAGCGCGTGCCGCGGCGGGGGAACACTTCGCCCTGGCTCTCGTTCGCGAACATTTTGAAGACAATGCCATGCTGCTTGAGGTTATTCTGGCAGCTCGCGCGGCGCGCCGCTTCCCGGGCGCGGGCAAGCGCCGGGAGCAGTATCGCCGCGAGAATGCCGATGATGGCGATAACAACCAGCAATTCGATGAGCGTAAAGCCCTTCTTTCTTCTCATAACGAAAAACCCTTCCTCTTGTATTGCGTAGAATACGTTGTGATGAATAGACTTCCATTATTGGGTACTACAGAAAACTACGACCATCCAACATCTACCAATTTGCCGCCTGCCTCCTTTCCCCCGTTGCGCCCGCCTGAATCGGGACCGCCTGCCTCAATGTCGGGGGACTTCCGCACAAAAGCCGGAAGCCTCCCAATTCGATAAAACCACTGCTACGGGCTGTTGTTTGTTATAGGGCAGATGGCCGATTTTGTCAAGAGGTATTGCAACACTGCAGTCTCCCGATGTGCATACTGAAAAAGATCCGGGTTCTTGCGGCGAATTTGTCAACAATTTACCGTTCCGTATTGTCCCAGGGCGCTTTTGCCCCGCCCAGCAATGGGCTCGTATACTCCCTGCCTGGAGGGATGTCGTGCGAAAACCCGGTTCGAAGTGGATAGCGGATGACCGATACGCCGCAGGCGCGGCGGTACTTGCGTGCATGGTGTTCACCGCCGCCGCCGCCGCGGCGCGGGGTGCGCACTGGGACGAAACGTGGGAGCACGCCCAGATTCTCTCCCGATTGGTGGCGTACCCGGACGGGCACCCGCTTGCGGTCTATGTGCATAACGCGTTCAGCGTGCAGACCTGGTTTTCCGGGCTGATGGCCTCCTGGGGACTGGGCCCGTGGCCGGTGTGCGTTTTTCGGAACGTGTTGTTCGTGCTGGCGAGCGTGCTGCCCGTATTCCTGCTCGCGTTGCTGCTTTCACGGTCCGTTGCCGCGGGTGCGCTGGCGGCTTTGTTGTTGATGCAGGGGATTCTGCTGGAGTTTGACGGGAGCTACCCGGGCATGGTGTGGCCGGCGCTGTATTCCAACGGCCACATCGGTGGCGGGGCCGTGTTGCTGGGGCTGTGCGCGCTTGCGGCGGGGTGGCGTCGAACCGCCTTTTTCCTGGGCGGGCTGCTGCCCTGCGTGCACGTGGGCCAGTGGCCGCCGCTCGCGGGTACCTTCCTGCTGTACCTCGCCTGGGTGGGGTGGAGCAGCCGCCGCGCGCGTTCGGACGCATCCGCGCTGCCGCTGGCCGTATGGGGGCTGGCCGGGATCGCCTGCGCGGCGCTCTTCTGGCTCGTTCACCGCGTGGACGTGCAGCCGCTGCCCCAACACGGCCCCTATGCGGCGGGGGGGGCCGTGGAGGCCGTCTGGAAGGGCTACACCGCGCTGCACGACCCGCACCGCGCCTTCCCCCCGGGAAACGGGCACGTGTTGCTGGCGGGGACGCTGCTGCTGTGTGGGCTCGGGGCCTGCCGGCGGGATGGCGGGGGCTTCGCGATCGCCTGCCGCTGGCTCACGGTCTATTGCGGGCTCATCGCGGCGGCGGTGTGGGGAACCATGGCGGCGCACGCCTGGTTCGGCCCGGATATCCCGTTTGCGCTGATCGCGTGGATGCCGTATAGGCTGATTAACCAGCTTCCGCCGGTACTGCTGGCCGTGGCCGCCGCCGCGATCCTGCGCCGCTGGCCCGCGCGCGGCGGCTACGCCCTGGCGGGCGCGGCGATGGTGACCGTGCTGCATCCGCTCTGGCCGCTTCTTCTTGGGGAGGCGATCCACCAGCGCTACCTGGCCGGGGGCGAGGCGGTGGCGTTTGCACTTTACGGCCTGGCCTTTCTCGCATTGGCGCCTGTCCGAGGGCGCGGCCGCTGGACCGCGGCGGGCATCGCGCTGTTCAGCATTGCGCCGCTGGCCGCGTTCCACCAGTTCGGCGCGGCCTGCGCCGTGGCCGGGATGGGGGCGGGCTACGCGCTGCACCGGCTTGCGCGCTGGTGGCCCGAGCCGGAAGCAGCCCGCCCGTGGCCGGTGGCCGTTGCGCTCGCGGTTGGCGTCGCCGCCATGCTGGCGCACCAGTACCGCTACCGCGATCCGCTGCCGGCATCCCCCTGGCAGGCCGCCGTGCGCGAGGCGCTGGCGGAGGAGGCGGATGTGCTGCTCGCGGGACCACCCGACAGCATCCTCGTGCAGGCGACGACGGGCAGGCCGATCATCGCGGAGGCGGTGACGCCCTCGCTGATCAGCTATGTGCCGTCGCTGGGACCGGCGATCGACACCCTTTACCGGGATCTCTACGGCTATGGATTTACATTCCCCGATCCCGACGCCCCGCCGCCGCCCCACTGGACGGAGGTATGGCGGGCGCGCGACCGCACGGCCTGGCGGGAACTCCGCGCGCGCTACGGCGTCACCCACGTCATCGCGCCGCCGGATCTCGCGCTCGACCTGCCCGCCGTCCTTGCCGAAAACGGAGGTACGTTGTACACGATTCCTTCCGGACGGTGAACGCTACCGCTGCTCACTCACGCTTCGTTCCTTGCGGGCGCCAACAGAAGGTTGGGCATCTTGCCCGACACAGCGTGCGCCCGGGACGCGAGAACGGCTTACACTTCTGTAACACTTTAGCCGTAAGACGTAGCGCCAGCCCATTCTTTTCATACCGCGATCCTACGACGAGAGCGCGCAAGGCTGGGAGCGCAGGCGTCCCCGCCTGCAATGCACCGGAGGTGCATGGCGTGTTTGCAATATGGGCACATTTGATCGGGGAGTCGATTGGATCCGGACTACCGCTGTTTAGATTCGCGCCTTCGGCGCGGTGCGGGCGGGCCGCCCGCGCTCCCATTGGTCCGCACTTCCGTTGCGGCGCGGGATTGTGTCGTCGAGGAATCAAGCCAGCTTCATTCCGCCAAAGAATTACACACTTCTCAATCCGCCCGAGACTTTTGCCAGGCCCTCCCCCCGTTCAACCGCCCAATTCCCCTGCCACGCCAAGCGCCCGCCTTTACTCGGCGGGTCCCGCCCCTCTAGAATGCGCCCGGGTAACCACGCGGCGCCGCGCCATCCGGCACGACGCCGCCAACCGGACAGGATACACATGCGCGTAGGCATTATTGGCGCCGGAATCTCCGGTTTGAGTGCGGCTCTCGCCCTCCGGCAGGCGGGGCACGAGGTGGATGTGTTCCAGCGGGAGGACGAGGCCGGCGGCCTGCTGGCGACCTTCGATTTCGACGGTGTCCCCGTGGAGCATTTCTACCATTTCCTCTGCCGCACCGACATCGGCTTCTTCCGGTTCTGCCAGCAGCTCGAAATCTCGCCGTTTCTTCGATTCGACGAGGTATCCACCGGTTTCTATTACAACGGCGCGCCCTTCCGCTTCTGCAAGCCGCTCGACCTCCTGCTCTTCCCCGGATTCCCGCTGGCCGACCGGCTGCGGCTTGGGAAATTCGCGATCGACATCCGAAAGCGGCAGGACTGGGAAGCGCTCGATCGCATTCCCGCGAAGCAATGGCTGATCGATCGGCTCGGCGAGACGGTCTACCGCGTGGTGTGGGAGCCGCTCCTGGCCCTGAAGTTCGGCGACTACCACGACCGGATCTCCGCGGCGTGGATCGCGCATCGCGTGCACCGCGTGGCGCGGTCGCGCAACCAGATGGGCTACCTGGAAGGCGGGACGCGCCGCCTCCTCGACACGCTGGTCGCGCGCCTGGAAGCTGAAGGCGTCCGGCTGCACACCGGTCGCCCGGTGAAGCGCATCCTCGCGGAGGGCGACCGCGTTTCCGGGCTCGCCTTCGACGGCCATCCGGACCACGCGTGCGACCGCGTCATATCCACCGTGCCGCTGCCCGTGCTCGCGGGGCTCCTGCCCGCGGGCTGGGAGGAATACGCCGCCGCACTCTCGCGCATCGACTACATCGGCGTGGTCTGCGTGGCGCTGAAACTGCGCCGGCCCGTCTCGCGCCATTTCTGGTACAACGTGCACGACCCGCGCATCCCCTTCAACGGCATCATCGAATACACCAACCTGAACCCCATGCCGGGACTCGGCGGCCATCTCGTCTACGTGCCCTACTACGCCGCCACCGACCGGCCCATCTACAGCCTCCCGGACGCCGAGGCCGTCGCGCAATCCTGGGCGGCGCTGAAACGGATGAATCCCGCCCTGGAGGACGGCGATCTGCTCGACAGCCATGTCGCGCGCACGCCCTATGCGCAGGCCATCTGCCCGGCGGGTTTCCAGGACATGCTGCCCGACCAGATAGCCCCGCTCAAGGGCCTGCGCCTGCTCGATTCCACCTTTCTCTACCCGGAAGACCGCACGCAATCCGGCCACATCGTCAAGGCCCTCGCCTGCGCGGCGGACATCGAAGCGGAATGACCGGCGGCGGCCCGGACAGCGCGGGCGTTCGAGCGCATTACGCCGCGCTCGCCCGCGACTATGATCGCCGGGCGAACCGCGCGTGTGGCCGCGCCTACGAAGACCTGATCCGCCGCACATTCGCCGGGCGCCGCCGCGTGCTGGAGATCGGCGCGGGCTCCAGCCCACGCGCGGGGCTTGCGGGCGCGCCGCGGGCCGTCGCGTGTGACCTTTCCTGGCCCATGCTCGCCGCCCGAAACGCGTTGCCCGACCTCCCGCGCGCCGTGGCCGACGGCGCCGCGCTCCCCTTCGCAACCGGCGCCTTCGATGGCGTCTTCTCGATCAACGTCATCGAGCACGTCCCCGATCCCGCCGTTTTCATCGCCGAATCCGCGCGCGTACTGGCCCCCGGCGGGCTGCTGTTGATCGTCACCCCCAACGGCGACGCCGCGCGGCTCCTGGCGCTGCTCGAACGCCTCCGCCTCAAGCTCCCCGAAGGCCCGCACCGCTTCCTCGGCGCCCGGGAGCTCGCGGAACTCTCCAGGGAGGCCTTCGATACCCTCGAGCACCGTAAATTCCTCGCCCTGCCCGCCGGTCCCCCGGCCTTCGTGCGCGGGATCGATGCGCTCGTCCGCGCGGGTATGGGGCGCGGCCTGTTTCAGTACGCGGTGCTGCGGCGGCGTTGAAGGGGGGGATTGCGACGTGCGGCATTCCGATGTGGAACGATTTTCCGCGTTTTCCTTGTAAATCATCCACGCCGTGGAAGATTTGCAAGGATAACCAGGGCGCCTGTCCCGTGCGCCGCGTGGCGACATCGCGTTTCAGGAGGATTTGCAATCCAGCCGAACCGCCACGGTCTGTCCCGGCAGGACTTCTACTTCCACAACATCTTCATAGTCGCCCGAGTCATCGTCCGCTTCGCCGTCTCCCGTAGGTTCTCAAAGTCCCAGGATGCCGATTGCGCCCCTTGCGCGGCGATCAGAGGGGATACTGGTGTATGATAGTGTACGCAAGTCGGCGGCGCATTCGTTCTTCGGCTTGAGGACGGCGGCCATGCCTTCGATCTCGACTTGGTGGATTACCATTAGGGTAACACTTTAGCGGTCTGAAGTGCGGAACAGTATGTGTTTTTACCAATGGAGCCGGTGTGTATGGAGCGCCGGCGGCCCGCCGGCATTGCACCGAAGGTGCAAGAATACGTTGCCGGAGTCCTCCGACGACACGCGGCTTCTAATGCGACGGTAGCATTTCCAGAACGCTGTATTGCGCCGGGGGCGCAATCTGCCGGCGGGCCGCCGGCGCTCCATAATTGCGCGTAGCCTTTATTCAGCAAGTCGCTCTGGTTTGGCCACTGTACTTCGTTCGGCTAAAGTGATACCCATTAGGAAAGGCGCAATTTAACATGATGAAAATGACTCTACCCCACCCCGGGCATACGATTAAGGACGGCTGCCTGGACGCGCTGGGCATGAGCGTCACGGAAGCCGCGAAAAAGCTTGGGATTGCGCGGCATACGCTCTCGCGCGTAATCAACGGCCACGCGGGCATTTCGGCGGAGATGGCCATCCGGCTGGAAAAGGCGGGCTGGTCGACCGCCGACCACTGGATGCGGCTGCAGGCGGCGCATGCCCTCGCCCAGGCCCGGAAACACGAGGACAAGATCCACGTGGAACGGATTGGCGCGGCGTAGGCGCGGCGCGCCTGGCCAACAACGGGACAGCCCCGGACGTTGGCCGTATCGTGATTGCATACCGGCGGCGGGACGTGGCCATGGGTATGCTGGATTCCGTGAGGGCAACGCTCAAATCGGGTCGCATCCCGCGCGAAAGGGATTCACGATTTCCAGCCCTTCGATTTTCTGGCCGTCTTGCAGGTCCTCGGTCAGCAACCTCGCCGCCCCGGCTTCCCGCGCCGCCGCGATGATGAGCGCGTCGTAGAAGTGGTACTTGTAGCGGTCCTGCGTACGCAGCGTTTCACGGTAGAGTCCAGCACTCGGCATCACTCGCCAGAGCGGGAGCAGGACCTTTTCCAGAAATCGCTCGGTATCCTCGGCGCTTGCGGGCTCGGGCAATTTCGTGGATAGTACGTTGAGCGTCTCCTGAACCACTTGAAAGCTGATAATCCCGCTTTTCTCAAGCAGCGCGCTGGTCAAGACGCGTTCGGCGATTTCGCGCTTCGCGCCGTTGGTCTCGTCAAACAGATAGAGGAGTACGTTTGAGTCGATGAAATCAACGGGCATTTCTCTCGTCCCGGGTGAACGTGCGGCCTCCGGTCCGCAGTTTTCCCTGCAGATCGGCCACTACAGCCATCGCATCCTTCGCGCCGTCAACTTGTTGGGCATAGGACGCCAGCCAGCGCCGAAACTGCTCGTCCAGCGTGGTCCGCTCCAGGCGCGCGCGGGCTTCAGCGGCATTGATGAGGCGCTCGTCGGCGCTGATGGTGATCGATTTCATCTTGAATCAAACTCCTTGCCTTCAGTCTAATTCATTTCTACCACATTCGGCCAACTCCCGGCGCAAGTAAAACCATTGTTCTCCTGCTACCCGTTGCATCCTCCACGTGTCGGAACGGAGCTGTACGCTATCGCGCGCCTGGCCAACAATGGTACAGCCCCGGACGTTGGCGTTTTCCTTGCTGAATGGCGCCAGCGCGTTGAAACGTTGACCCACCTTCTTTGATTTGGCGCCATGTGTCCGCGCGGTCCCTACGGGGCAACTTCGGGGATGAGCACTTTCTGCACCGCCAGGTTCATCAGCGGCTCCACCGCCTCATCCACCCAGAGCCAGGTGTGGTGCGTGTTGAAGCCGTCGTCGGTGGCGGCGGCGGAGGGGATGTAGCCCGGCGCGCTTTCGCCGTAGCCAGCGATCACGACCTGCGCGTCGGGGCGCATGCCCTGCGCGGTGATCTGGTACTGCACGAAGGACTCGGCGGGCATGAGCAGGAAGACCGCGCGGCCGAAGTCGACCGCGCAGATGTCGATGGGAATGCCTTTCTCGCAGCGCATGCGCCAGCTCAGGCCCATGGCGGCCATGTTTCGCGCGAAGGGCTTCTCGCCGGGGTCGTTCAGCGTGGCCCGGAGCTCCTCCTCGGAAAAGCCTTCGGAACTGCGCGGCGGCAGGAAAAGCGGGGCGCTCCGGAAAGCGGCCTTTTCCAGGGGGAACCTCTCGGCGGCTTCGAATGCGGCCTTCATCCCGGCGTGAAGCTTCTTTGCCAGCACCGGCCGGTTTTCGGGGCTTCCATCGTTGAACTTCCCGGCGGTCACGTCGCCGCTGCACCCGGAGAAGTACATCTGGTGCACCCCCGGCAGGTCCGCCTCGCGCATGGCCCGCGCCATGCCGGGGAAATCCGCGCTGACGTAGCCCTTGCCGTAGTGGCTCATGGGGTGGACGGAGTAGCTGCTGAGCACCGCGACCGGCTGATCGCCGTTCCAGAAGCTCAGGCTCCGCAGCCAGGGGTCCACGAGGTCGATGGGCAGTTCCTGGAGGTTCGCCGGGCTTGCGCTGCCGCGCCCGAAGTTGATCGTGCCGTCGGGATGCACCGCGCGCCGGTTGGAGGTGATCTCCATGACCTGCGCCACGCCGATCGCGTAGTGGGTGACCGGCTGGGCGAGGGGGAGCGCGTCCCGAAGCGCTTCCGCCGTGCGCTGGACCGCCTCCTCGTGAAAGCCGGGGAAAACCAGGCTCTTTTCCAGGCCGACCTCGTCCAGCAGTTTCTGCGCGTTCAGATCGGCCACGGGCGCGTCGTGCTGGTGGATGGCCGCGAGGAGCACGCGCTCTTTCGCCGTGCCCGCGGCCTCCGCGAGGACCTCGCGCCAGCGGTCGTAGGCGTCATTGCGGATCTCGCACCAGTCGATGGAGAGGAAAACGATGGGCTGATCCGCGCCAAGCAGCACCACGCCCTTCGCGTAAAGCGGGTCGACGATCTCTTTGGCCGGCTCGACGCCGCCGCCCATCCCGGGGTGACCCAGGGGGACCGTTACGTCGGCGGTAAACGGGGCGAGCCTGAACTCCGCCGCGGCAGGCAGCGCAAACAGGGCGAGCGCCAGGAAGAAGCCATTGACTCGGGCGGCGTACTTCATCATTTTCGTCGTTCCTTATTGCGCGCCACGGGCACGCACGGGCCGGCACGGATGCCGGCGCTCCATCGGGGTTGAATTTGATCTCTTGCGCGCGTTGTCGGTCAAGCGCGCCCGTCCTGGTTTCATGGGCGGGGTGGACAACGTGGACGACTAAACTTCCGCCTTGTCCAGCTGCCAACGGTCAACTGTCAACGGTCAATTCTCACCTGCCCCCACCACCTTCAGCGTCACATCATGCAGCTTGTCTTCATCGCCCAACAGCGCCATCGCCCCGTGGGGGCTGTGCACCGTGATCTGGCCGCTGATATTGTAAAAGCCGTTGTCGCTGTGGTCCTCGTAGAACTGGAGCGCCGGGCGATATGCCCAATCGTAGACCTCGCAGTCCTCGAAATGCACGCCGCCGGTGCGCGCGACGAGGCTGGGGCGGCGCGCATGGATCAGCACCGGCACGCGCGGCCCGCCGTAATCGCGAAACGCGGAGACCCACGGGTTCGCCCAGGTGCAGCGCGTAAACTTCACATCCACGCTCAGCGCCGACACGTCAAACACCTTCACGCCCTCCTTGCCGGTGTTCTCCGTCGTGCAATCCACGAATTCGATGGTCCCCGCCGGCCCGTTGTCGTTCGCCGTGCCGATGGCCATCCCCGCCCATCCGGTCTGGCCCATATCCTGGAAATCGTCGAGCGTCATGCCGGACTTGCCCATCCGCGAGACGCAATTCTCGAAGCGGATGCTCACGGATTCGCTTTCGATGGTCATCGGGTTCAGGTAAATCAGGATCTGGTGGCCGGCGTTGTTCTCGAAAACGGAATTGCGCACCACACAGTTGACGAAGCGCTGGTCCGAGCTGTCCGGCTCGAAATCGATGCCCGCTTCCGGCGCCGTGCCGCCCGTGTTGGAGAAGGTGCAATTCTCGATCAGCAGGTTCTGCGCGCTGATCACGCTCATCCCCTGGCGGTGGTTGTCATCGCACACCACATCGCGCACCGTGATGTTCTCGCCCCAGCGCCGGTCGCCGCCGCCGTCGATGTAGATGCCGTCGCCGCCGGAAGACTCCACGCGGAGCCCCTCGATCAGCACGTTCTTGCAGCCCATGAGCCGGATGCCCATGCGCCACTCCGCTTTGGTGTACTGCGCGGGGTCCTGGTAGTCCTTCTTCCACATGCGCAGTGTCGCCCCATAGCCTCGGATCGTCAGGTTCTCCGCGTTGTGCGCCGCCAGCAGCGAGTCGCCGCCGCCCTTGAACTCGCCGCGCTTCGCGAGCAGCAGCACGCCCGGCTCGAACTCCAGCTCCAGGTCGCCTCGGAGCGTGATCGGCCGCACGATCCACGGTTTGCCCACAAACGGAATCAGGACCTTCTTCGCGCCGGAATCGATCGCCGACTGGACCGCCGCCGTTGCGTCTTCCGGGTCAAAGCCCCACCAGGCCGCATTCGCGAAGTCCTTCGCGCCATTGGCGATCGCCGCCACCGCCGCCGGGTTGACCGCGTTTCGCGAGCGCGCGCCGTGTTGCTCCAGCGGAAGCAAATCAACGCGCCGCACGAAGAGTTCCGCGCCCTCGGACTGGATCTGAAGCTGGCCGCTGGTGGGGGTCGTGTCGATGGATTCGTTTACATGAATGCCGTTGAGGAAAACCTGGATCGCCCCGCGATCGACGATGACTTCGAGCGTGTTCCATTCACCCACCGGCGTCTCGGCGTCGTGTTCCCCGCGGAATCCCAACACGTCCTCCCAGTCGGGGGAGCGCCCCCACCAGTTGATGCGCCCGCTGTTGATCGTGACCGGCTGGCCCTTGGTCTTGTAGATGTGGCTGCCGCCCTGCTTTTCCTTCGCGACGTTCGCGGTGAGCGAGAAGGCGTCCGTGCCGTCGCCGACCACGATAAAGTCGCCCGTGCCCCCCTCGATCATCTGCACCTCGATGGAGTGCTTCCAGATGCCGCTGTACCCGCCATCTTCGCCCACGCTGTGGACCAGGAAGCCGCTGTCGCGTGTGGCCTTCTCGCGCTTGCCCCAGGTTTTCTCGCCCCACTTGAACTCGACTATGGCCTTGTAGCGATCGAAGGAATCGTGGGTCGTGATGCAGCCCCAGTCCTCGCCGGAAATCCGGATCATGCCGTCCTGGACCGTAAACACGCCGTTGGGATCGTTGTTCACGCCGTGTTCCTGAAGAAAGGTGTACCAGTTCGTCAAGTCCTGGCCGTTGAACAGGGCGATAGGCTCAGTGACCTCGCGGACCTCGGCCCGGGCGAGCGCAGGGGCCAGGGCCAGGGCGGCGAAAAGCGCCGCCCGTAGAATCGTGGGGTAATGCATGGTGTGGGGTCCTCATCCTTCCGTTGGCGCCGCTACCGGTGTGGTCGCGGCGGCCTTCGATTATGCAAGCTGCGGGCGGCGTTGGCAAGTGCGCGGCGCCCGAAAAAATCGCGGGAGTTCGAAGGCGATGGTGAAGTCCTGATATTACCGCGCCCAAACAGGGGAGAAGTAGTCAAAGTCTCGTTTTTTCGGTTCGCCGGAAACCCGCCATGATACGGGCCTTCAGCCCTGGCCGAAATCGTCGTCATTCTGCCTGGGCCTGCGGCCCAGGCTGGTATGATCGGCGCCTTCGGCGCTGAAGAAACGACATTCAGGGCCGACGGCCGGTTTCAAACCAGCCTGGGCCATCGGCCCAGGCAAAGGAATCAATCGGTATTGAGGGCTGAAGGCCCGCTCCATCGCGCTGGAAAACCATCGGCGATATCAAGACTGCTCCCGAACGCGATGCCTCGAACTCCCGCGCATTGGTGCGTCTCTAACCCTGGCTCAGGGGCCGATCTCGGTCACGGTGATGATCGCTGGATCGTCCTTGCCAATGCGGAGCAGCTGGTCCGACACGGCGTCCTCGATATTCTCGACAAACAGCGTGCGCAGGGGACGCGCGCCGAGGAGCGTGTCAAAGCCGTTCTCGACGAGGTATTCGCAGACATCCGCGCTCAGCGTGATGGAAACCAGCGGTTCGCTGGACTCGGGCGCCTGGCAGATCGCGGTGCGCACGCCATCGTCCGCAACCGTTACCGTGAACCAGGTGTTGCACTCGCCGCGGTCCGGCGGCAGGATGATCTTGCGCGCCAGGGCCACGCGCTCGCACAGGTCGCGCAGCAGCTTGTTGAGGATGCTGGACTGCTCCTTCATCCCGAGCGATCCAAACACCAGCGGGCGGCCCATGCGCCCGAAGAGTTCCGGCGGCAGGCCGGGCACGGCGAGCATCGCCTGCTTCACGATTTCCTCCGCCGAGGGCGCTTCGTCCGCGTCCTCGCCTTCCAGCAGGCGGTTCGCTTCGTCCTGCAAAATGCCAAAGGTCTGGGGCGTAAGATTGGGCGTGCTGGAGACGATTTCCTGAAGAATCGATTTCACCGCCTGGTTCTGAACTTCGGGTTCCGCCTCGGGATTGGCCTCCAGCCATCCCGTGATGCGGTGCCGCATTTCGCCGAGCTGCGCGAGGAGCGCCGCGCCGACGTTCGTGGTAATCACAATCACCGTGTTCTGGAAGTCGATATTGCGGCCCATCGAATCCGTCAGGCGCGCTTCGTCGAAAAGCTGGAGGAAGATGCGCCAGATGTTGGGGTGCGCCTTCTCGAATTCGTCGAGCAGTACCAGCGAGTAGGGCTTGCGCCGCACCGCCTCCGTCAGCATGCCGCCCTCTTCCGCGCCCTGGTAGCCGCGATCGGATCCGATCAGGCGGTTGCGCGCGGTTTCCGTGCCGTACTCGGACAGGTCAATGCGGATCAGGGCCTCTTCGCTGCCGTACCAGTCCGCCGCGATGGCCTTGGCGAGTTCGGTCTTGCCTACGCCGGAGGGACCCGCAAACAGGAACACGGCCTGGGGTTGTTTCGGCGGGGTCAGGCCCACAAAGGCGCGTTTCATCGTCTTTACGACCGCCTTGATAGGTTCGGGCTGGCCGAATACGCGGCTGGCGAGGTTTTCCTCCAGTTGCAGGAGCTTGTTGCGCTGGTCCTCGGACATGTTTTCCACCGGGATGTTCGCGCGCTCGGAAACGGCCTGCGCGACGTGCGCGCCGGTCACGGGTGGCTGGTAGCCGGGCTCGTGGTCGGCGCTGACGTGGTTGAGAATGACCATCGCGCCGGCCTCGTCGAGGATGCCGAGTTCGCGCGCGGGCGAGCGCACTTCGCCGATGTAGCGCCGCGCGAGCGTGTTCACGCGGCTGAGCGATTCATCGGTGTATTCCACCGTGTGGTGCTTGCCGTAGACCGGCCGCACGCGCTTGAGGATCTCGGCCACTTCCGCCGGGCTCTGCTCGGGCACGATGACCGGGCTGAAGCGGCGGCGGAGCGCGCCATCTTTCTCGATGGCCCGGAACTCCGCAAACGTCGTCGCGCCGATGCACCACAACTCGCCACGCGCCAGGGCCGGCTTCATCAGGTTGGCTGCGTCCATGCCGCCGCTCTCGCCGGTCTCGCCAAGGCCGACAAGCTGGTGTATTTCGTCGATGAACAGGATCACCGCGCCCTTGGCGTCTTGGAGTTCGCGGAGCACCGCCGTGAGGCGCTGCTCAAATTCGCCGCGGTACTTCGAGCCCGCCATGATGAGGCCCAGGTCGAGGCTGATGATCTTCTTGCCCTTGAGGCGCTCCGGGACGCGGTCCTTGACGATATCGAGCGCCAGGCCCTCGACGATCTTCGTCTTGCCCACGCCGGGCTCGCCCAGGAGGATCGGGTTGTTCGCCTCCTTCTTGAGGAGAATGCTGGACAGGCGGCGGATCTCGTCCGCGCGCCCGATGACCTCCTCCACGCCGCCGCCCGCCGCCTTCGCGGTGAGGTCGTATCCATACGTCTTCAGCGCCTCAATGGAATGGGCCGCCGCCGTCTCCCGGCTCACCGCGCCCACCGGAATCTTGCGGTCCCCATCGAGGATCGAGCTGGTGAGGCCGAAATCCGAAGCCAGGAAGGAATCGATGGCGTGGGTGCGGTAATCGATGATGCCCGCAAGCAGATCGTCCCACTCGATCTGGTCCTTCGTCTTCATCTTGGCGTTGAGGCCCTCTATCACGCGATCGAGATTGTGGCCGGGCTTCGCGGGGCGCTTCACCAGCAGCGTGCAGAGCTGGTTCAGCTCCTCGGAATACTGGCCCTTCGCCACCTTTTGCTTCGGAAGATTGCTGATGAACTGGTGGTTCAGCGCGACCCGGAACTCCCCGAACGTCCGGCGGTCCTTGCCGTCTTCGCCTTCGAACAGCTTGCGGAGGGAACTCTTCTCTCGGTCCATCGCGTCGACCCACAGCAAATGCTGGAAATCGATCGGGCCGAGGCCCAGCGCCCGCGCCTTGTCGAAGCGCTCCTCCCGGGTAAATCTGTCAAAACGATCTTCATCCACTTCGGGCATGGCGCGAAGCTCCCTGGTTGTTGATTGGAACCCATCCCTGCATTTGGGGGCCCGTGTGCAACCACGGCGTTCGCGGTTCCCGCATGGCCCGTCCATAGACTAAGTAAACCGCCCGCAAAAAGCAACCAATGCAGTTCCGGCCTGGCGGATATGTCGCCGCAGAGGGACGCAAACACTCCTGTCCGCGATCCGGGTTTCTCAATCAACAATGGCAGTTACGCGTTAGCGGAATGAAGCACCCACCGGTGTGAATGCATGTCTCGGTCAAGAATGGCGCGGTGGACAGCCGGGACGGCTATCCTACATTGGGGGCGGAATGTTTGAGATCTTTTGCGCCTTGCGGCGCAGAACACAGGCGGGACGCCTGTGCCACTGTCTTTTCGCGGTGGTTTTGGTGGGGGCAGGGGCACTTCTGGAGGTGGGCTCACGTTGGCGCGGAAATGCCCGCGATCCTGGCGCATCTTGCGGCGTGGTGGACAGCCGGGACGGCTATCCTACATTGGGCGCGGACTCGACGAAGGTCCGGCGCGGCGCGATGCGTGCTTGTGCTACACTCGCGGGCGTCACCCTTGAGGAACAACGCCATGCTACGCCACAACACGATTCGAGTCCTGATCGCCGCCCTGCTGATAGCCGGTTTCGCTTCCGCACAAACCGGCGGCATCCACGAGCCGGTCCGCTACATCGGCGGCGTCTCGATTGACCTCACCCCGCACGAAGCGGGCCTCCGCCCCGCCGTGGGCGCGCACGCGCATCAGGTGGTCCGCGTGAACCGGGAACATCCCGGGGAGGCCGATGACCACGGCTGGACCTACAGCCATGCGTCGAACATCGCGTACTGGAACGACACGTTCTACGTGCAGTACCTGAGCAACCCGATCGACGAGCACGTGTCGCCCGGCCACACGCTGATCGCGACATCGAAGGACGGCGTTGCGTGGTCCCGCCCGGAGGTCGTCTTCCCGCCCTACGAAGCGCCGGAGGGGGTGGCGCTGCCGCCGAACGCGCACGGCTACATGATGCACCAGCGCATGGGCTTCTACGCCGCGCCGGACGGGCGGCTGCTCGTGCTGGCCTTCTACGGACACGCGGAGGACCCCTTCGAAACCGGCGGCATCGGCCGCGTCGTCCGCGAGGCGCACCGGGACGGAACCTACGGCCCCATCTATTTCATCCGCTACGAGAGCCAGGCCGACTGGAACGAGACCAACACGAGCTTCCCATTTTACAAGACGTCGCCGGACGCGGGCTTCGTGGCCGCCTGCGACGCGCTCCTCGCGGATAAGCTCGTGACGCGGCAGTGGTACGACGAGGACAACGGCGTAGACGGATTCCACCAGCCGATGGCGGAGGATCGCGAGGCCTTCAGTTGGTACACGCGAAACGACGGCAAGATCGTCGGGCTCTGGAAGTGGTCCTACGCCGGGCTTTCGGACGATGGCGGCGCCACCTTCTCCGAGCCGGCGCGTGTGCCCACCTTTGTCATGGCGGGCGGCAAGCAGTTCGGCATGAAAACGGATGATGGGCGCTACGCGATCGTGTACAACCCGACCGTGCACAACGAGCACCGCTACCCGCTCGTCTGCGTCACCAGCGACGACGGCATCCTGTTCGATCACATGCTCAACGTCCAGAGCGAAGTCCCGCCGCGGCGCTACTACGGGCGCTGGAAGGACTTCGGCCCCTGCTACGTCCGCGGGATCACGCCCGGCCAGGGCAACCCGCCCGGCGACGATTTCTGGGTGTCCTACAGCATGAACAAGGAAGACATCTGGGTGAGCCGCGTTCCCGTGCCGGTGGAATACGCGGTGGAGGGTCCGATCGAGGACGACTTTGAGGGCCGCGCGCCCGGCGGTCGCATCGACGGCTGGAACATCTACAGCCCGCGGTGGGCGCCGGTCACCGTGGCCGCGGGCAACGGCGGGCAGGTGCTCCAGCTGGCGGACCGGGATCCGTATGACTACGCACGGGCGGTGCGCGTCTTTGAAGAGGGAACGCGCGCCACGCTGGCGTTCCAGGCCATGGCGGCGCAGGGCAATGCCCAGCTCGATATCGACGTGCAGGACCGTTACGGCAATCGCCCGGTCCGGCTGCGTTTCGACACGGACGGCGTGCTCAAGTACGTGGACGGAAGCCGCGCGGAAGTGGTGCTGGCGTATACGCCGGGCCGGTATTACGCGTTTGAGCTCGATATCGACGCGACACCGTATGGCGGCTACGCGCTCCGCGTGGATGGCCGGACCATTGCCGAGGGCGTCCAGCTCGCCGAGGCCGTGAAATCCGTCGAGCGCATCAGTTTCCGGACCGGTCCCTTCCGCGACCTCCCCACGCGCCAGACCGAGAACGAGGCGCCGCATTCACCGCTCCCCGGCGCGGGCGATCCGCTGCCCGAGGCCCTGTTTGCCGTGGATCAGGTGCGGCTGGTGTCGGGGCGATGACGCCTTCAGCGTGACGCCGGCGGTTTCACGTGCGGCGGGACGCCCTCGCGGGCGCCTTCGAGGATGATTTCCGCCGCGCGCTGCACGCCGGGGGATTCGGCGATGCGCTGCTGGAAATGGCGCGCGCGCTCGGCGTACGCGGGGTCGCCGAGGAGCTGCTCGAGCGCACGCAGGAGGTTTTCCCCGCGCGCGCGCCTCGGCTTGATCTGGATCCCGAAGCCGTGCGTATCGCAGAGCCGCGCGTTAATCTCCTGCTCCAGCGTGTGCGGCAGCGCAATCACGGGCACGCCCGCGGCCAGCGCCTGGTACATGCTCCCGTTGCCCCCGTGGAACACCAGCGCCTTGCAATGCTTGATGATCTCGTCGCCGGGCGCGTAATCCGCCAGCAGAAAGTTCGGCGGCGCAAGAGCCTTCGTCTCCTCACTCACCTGCCGCCCCGTCGTCACCACAAAGCGGTAGGGCGCACGGCCCAGCGCATCGTACGACGCGCGCAGAAAAGGATCCAGGTCGCCCGTGGACCCAAAGGTGATGTAGACGTTGGGTGTGCCGTCGTCCAACGTGTCCAGCCAGTCCGGACGGTCCACCGGGAGCTTGCCCCAGATCGGCCCCACCGCCTCCCAGTGCTCGTAGTCCTGAATATAGGCGTCGAACTCCGCCAGGCCCGGTGAAATTATGCGCGTCGACCAGAAAAGCTCCTTCGCGTCCACCGGCGCGCAGCCGTACTTCCGAAACACCCGGTTGCGTATCGGCGTAAGCCGGAAGCGGTCCCAGAAGTCGATCAGGAAACGGTAGATCGAGCCCGGGCGGTAAAAGTGGGTGTAGTAGGCGTTCATGATGCCCGCCGCCGGCGTCTGGGTGATGTAGGCCGCCGACGTGAGGGTAAAAGTTCCATCGCACACGACCATATCCGGCTTCTCGCGCTGGATCAGGTCCACCTGCGACTCCAGGATCGCGTCGAGCGGCGCGAAGCGGTGGTGCGTCAGCACGTCCCACGGCACGAGCAGCATGCCATACTTCAGGAAGCGGTTCCAGAGGTAGGGCCAGTCGAACTCCATGCACTGGACCGTGCGGAAGCCGTCCTGTTCACAGGTGTGCAGGTAGGAGCGGGGGTGCTCGTGTTCGCCCGCGAATACGACCTCGTGCCCCTGCTCGCGCAGCGCCTTGGCCACTTCAACCATGCGCGACACGTGGGCCAGCACCCAGCCATTGGGAAAGAAAATGAATTTCACGCGGCGCCGGTTCCTCGTCGTGTGCGCGGCGGCCGGACCGCGTCAGCGGCGCGGCCGGTACCAGATCTCATAGGTCACTTCGGGATTGTTCAGGAAGGCCTTCGCAAAAAGAATGGGGTGGCGGACCACCGCCCAGTCGCCATACTCGTCGAACTTGCGCGCGGAAAGCACCACTCCGGTCTTCTTCAGGCTCGCGAACTTCTGGCCGCGCGCCTTACCGTGCCGCTTTAGGCGCAGCGCGAAATCCATGTCCTCGTTGGACAGCCGCGACTCGTCGAAGCCGCCGATTTCTCGAAAGATCTCCGCGGGCAGGTAAAAGAGAAACATCGAGACGCCGCACAGGCGCAGGTTCGCCGTGATCACGAACTGCGTCAGGCTCAGGCCCATCGACTTGCGCTCGTAGGGCGCGTGAAGCACCCCGCCGCCCACGTAGCGCCCGCTCTCGAAGATCCGGGCGATCTCGACAAAGATATCGTCCATCACTTCATTGTCGGCGTCGGTGAAGATCAGGTATTTGCCCGCCGCCGCCGCAGCCGCCGTATTGCGCACCGCCGATATGCACCGCTTCTCCACCGGGACCACGCGCGCGCCGAATTCCTCCGCCACCCGCGCGGTGCCGTCCGTGCTCTGGTTGTCCCCGACCACAATCTCAACCGGCTCGCCCAGCACCGCCTCCGCGCGGCGGATCGCCCCCAGGCTGCGCGGAAGGTAGGCTTCCTCGTTGAATGCGGGAACAATGACGGAAAACGTGGGTTGCATGGCGGCCTGCGAAGAAAAGATACGGTTTCTGGAGCGTACGGGATGCCGGAGTATACCAGATTCCGCGCCCCCGGCGCCCCATCCATCCTTCGCCCCAGCAATCGCATTTAAACTTCGTGTACGAGCCAATCGCCATACGAACCACTGGAAACTCAGAAAAGAGCTCGTGTTGGAGCGCTGGCATCCTTGCCGGCAGAGATGCCGGCGCTCCAGCTTGCTCACTATCCTTGATTCAAGGCTCCAAATCGACTCAAGATTGCGCCCATTTGCCATAATCGGGTTTAAATGCGATTGCCCTGTAGCTCACCCCGCCCAACCCACCAGCGGACGCCAACGTGGGAAAAGCGTCCCCGCTTGCGACTGGAAACCGGGTGGGCGGTGTCGCGCGCGGCGTTTGTCCGGCGAGCCGCCAGCTACTCCGCGGGTTCGGGCGCGGGGTCCAGATCGCGCAGGGAAGATCCGCGCTCGCGGGACTGGGCCATTCGCTTCTGCACGACACTGTAGATCCAGCCGCCGCCGATGACGAGGCCGGGCAGGGTCCAGGCGAAGTAGCGCGCGAAATCCTCGTTCAAGGCCGTGAGCGTAGGCGCGAGCCAGTCAAAGAAGGCAAGCAGGAGGATGAGGGAAGACAGGTGTGCGGTGAAGATGAGGGGCACGAGGGTCCGGATGCGGTAGCCGAGCAGGTAACCGGCGACGCAACCCACCAGGGTTCCCGTGCCGGATACGGGCAGGAACACGAAGAGGAACAGGCCAACCAGGCCGAAGGCGCGCAGGCTCTCGCACTTACGTTCGGCGGCAGCGACGAGGCGGCGCAGGAGGCGGTCGATGGCGCGGTCTCGGGCGACGCGCTCGTAGAAGCGTGCGAAGAGGGGAAAGATGACGAGGAAGAAGGCGATATCCTGGATGCCAGCCTGCATCATGAGGTAGGCCTTGTGGAATCCGAGCCGGATCCCTTCATAGGCGCAGACGGTTCGCCCGACGAAGAAGAGTTCCAGCACGAGCAGCCAGCCCAGGCGATAGGGCTCGGGCCAGATGACGGCGCAGGCGATCATGATCAGCACCCAGAGCGCGGTGAGGAACCAGCCCCAGCGCGCCATGAAGCGGAGGCCCCGCTCGGTGACGAGATCGTTTCCGTAAACTCGGTTGTCAGTGTCGTGCATTGCGGACTTTCAGTGTTCAACCGCCACAAAGTCGGGTATTATGCCACGCTCCCCCACTCCGGTTCACCGTGGCGTCCAGCCGAGCCCCACCTGGACAAGATTCCGGAGGCGGGGCCCCGCGACGGTGGTCCTTTCCCCCAGCGGCGGTGGGGTGAAGGCGTGGTAGGCGCCGCGATCCCAGTACAGGAAGTGAAGGGAAGCATCTTCGAGCGGCGCGTCGAAGTCGAATCGCACTTCGCGCGGGCGTCCGTCCTCCCCCGCTTCCAACACTGTCACCGTCAGGCCCTGTAAATTCACGGTGTCACCCGCGCGGAAGGGCTGGGATTCCGGATGCCGGAAAACCAGCGCCCAGGTCGCCGGAACGAAGGGGCCGTCTGGCCGCAGGGTGAGGGACTGCGCGCCCGAGCGGGTCACCGCGACGTCCGCCACGCCGGCGTAGAGCCACCACCAGTGATCCGGAATGGGCTGGCCGTGGTAGGCGCGATAGACGGGCAGGCTTGTGCCGAGCAGGTCGGTCGGGGTGTTCATCGCTACCAGGCGCGTCCCTGGCTTGAGGTCGCCGGGGATGGAGGGATTGGAACCGGTCAGGATACGATTCATGACGGCCAGTTGCTGGGTGCCCGCCAGCAGTCCGATTGGGGCGAGGACGCCATGCGCCAGCACGAGCAGCATCGCGAGCACACACCGCGCACCCGGCCGCGCCAATCCATCGGCGATGGCCAGCGCCACGATGCCGAGCCCGCCGAAGGAGGCGAACATCAGGTTGCGGTCCATCGGCAGGGTGGCGCAGGCCGGCACAATGGACAATACGGCACCCAGCAACAGGAAGCGGGCTTCGGGGCGCGAGCGCAGCGCGGGCGCGGCGAGCCACAGAAAGAGGACGAACATCAACGCCGCGCACCCGAGTAGTATGTGGCCCGCCGCGGCGGGCGCCAGGCTCCAGAGGGTCGCGTCGGGGGCGGCGAGCAGGCCCATCAGCAGGATGAGCATCCGCTCCGGCAGGTGGCGCAGGAAATCGGGGGCGTCCCCGACGGGGTCGAGGTAGAGCCCCGAGCCCTCCGTGCCGTAGCCAAGGGCGGAGTAGGCCAGGCGCCAGACCACCACGACCGCCAGATAGGGCAGGAGCGCCGCGATGCTCCGCGTCCAGGCGCGGATGCGTGGGGTATCCCGATCCACCGCGGGATCCAGAAACAGGGCATAGGCGAACAGGTAGGCGCCGGTGGCGATCCCGGCTTCGGCGCTGAGCAGGGATAGCACGAGACAGGCAATCGCCATTGGCCCGCGCGGCCACCACCGCCCGGCGCGGCGCCAGGCATCGTGCAGCCAGAGCACCAGCAGCCCGAAGAGCACGGCCAGGAGGGCATTTCGCATGGCGAGCCACGCGGCGGGGATGGCGTGGCCGGAATCGGCGGCGAAAAACAGCGCCGCCAGGCCCGCGGCGGCGGGGGCGCACGTGAAGCGCCGGTAGAGCAGCGCCACGATGGCCACCAGCAGCCCATAGAGCAGGAGGCTGTGGAGGTGCATGGCGAAGGCGTTCGGGCCGAAGGCCAGGTAGTCCACCCAGTGGCTGAGGGAGGAAAGCGGACGGCAGAAATTCACTTTCCAGCCTTCGGCGGTCCACCACGGGAGGTAGCCCCGGTTCATCATGGCCTCGCGGGCGTCGGGATCGCCCTTGAAGAACGAGAAGGACTCCAGCGGCGACAGATCGAGGGCCTCGAGCGCCGCATCGCCCTTGAAAATGGTCAGGAAGAAGTAGTCGTCCTGGGCGAAACCCGACCAAAGCGCGGGCAGCGTCAGCAGCATCGCCACGCACGCCGCGAGCAGGGCGAGGCGACGCGCGCTCAGTCGCCCGAGGCGCGCGAGGAGGCTTTCGAACCGGTTCGCCGCCCGTCCGGACAGCGGGGCGGGGTGATCTGGGGGTGTGAAATGGGGCACGGGGTTTACCTGAAGGCCTGGCCGCGAAAAGTGTGCGGTGGCCGATGCGGGGGATTGGACTGCGCCAGTGCAGAGCGGAAAACGCGCGTATCACTTTAGCGGTCTGAAGTGCGGAACAGTATGTGTTTTTGCGAATGGACCCAGTATGCATTGAGCGCCGGTGGTGCAATCTGCCGGCGGGCCGCCGGCGCTCCATAGTTGTATTGCGCCGGTGGCGCAGTTTGCCGGCGGGCCGCCGGCGCTCCATAGTTGTATTGCGCCGGTGGCGCAATCTGCCGGCGGGCCGCCGGCGCTCCATAGTTGTATTGCGCCGGTGGCGCAGTTTGCCGGCGGGCCGCCGGCGCTCCATAGTTGTATTGCGGCGGTGGCGCAATCTGCCGGCGGGCCGCCGGCGCTCCATAGTTGCACGTAGCCCTTATTCAGCAACTCGCTCTGGTCTGGCCACTGTGCTTCGCTCGGCTAAAGTGTTACAAACGCGCAAAGTATGGGGCACGGCCCGGGGCAAGTCAAGCCGGAGGGGAGTATTGCTGCGTCCCGGACGGCGGCCCGGCGCGCTTGTTTCGGGTTTGACCCGGCCCGCCCGAAAGGGCAAGATGGGGCAAGAACTCGCGCGGCGCGCGCGGTGCGCGCCGCCACGGAAAGGAGGTTGACATGTCTCCTCGTCATCCGGCGTTGCTGATTCTTCTGTTCACTGGTCTGGCGATTGCGGCGCTTCCGACGGGCCTCGCACGGGCCGAGGACGAGTCCCCCACTCCCCCGGATCCCCACGCCGCGGCACGAGAGCGCCTGGTCGCGGATAGCATCGAAGCAGGCCCCTTCGGACGGACCCCGGTGAAGGACCCCGCGGTGCTTGCGGCGATGCGGTCGGTGAAGCGCCACCTGTTCGTTCCGCCGGGCCTCCGCAGCGAGGCCTACCGGGATCGCCCCCTCCCCATTGGCCACGGCCAGACGATCTCGCAGCCCTACATCGTCGCGTACATGACCGAGGCGCTCCAGGTTGGCCCGGACGCGACGGTGCTCGAAATCGGCACCGGATCGGGCTACCAGGCGGCGGTGTTGGCGGCCATCGTGAAGAAGGTTTACAGCATAGAGATTATCCCGCCGCTTGCGGAGGAAGGCGCGGCCAACCTGAAGGCGGCGGGCGTTGCGAATGTGGAAACGCGCACGGGAGACGGTTACCACGGCTGGAAGGAGCACGCCCCGTACGACGGCATCGTGGTGACGGCGGCCGCGGCGCACATTCCGCCGCCCCTGATCGAACAGTTGAAGCCGGGCGGGCGCATGGTCATTCCGGTGGGGCCTCCCCTGCAAACGCAGAGCCTGATGCTTGTGGAGAAGCGCGAGGACGGATCGGTCAGCCAGCGCAACGTCATGCCGGTCCGGTTCGTGCCGCTAACCCGTGGAAAGTAGCAATCCACACGAGTTCAGCACCCGCGCGCTGTACGCCGCCGTGGGGTTGCTCAGCGCGGCGGGCCTGATCTGCCAGATCGGGCTGATGCGGGTCTTTTCGATCGCGCAGTGGCACCACGCGGCCTACATGATCATCAGCATTGCGCTGCTCGGGTTCGGCGCCAGCGGGACGGTGCTCTCGATAGTACGGCCGCGCCTGGCCGGACGGGAGGCCGGTGCGTTTCGCTGGTGCGCGGCTGGCGCGGCCATAGCCTTCGCCGCGAGCTACGCGATCAGCCAGCGGGTTCCCTTTGAAACCATCGAATTGCTGAACCAGCCCCGCCAGTTCTGGCTGCTGCTCGCGCTTTACCTGTTGCTGGCCGTGCCCTTTTTCCTGGTCGCGTGCTGCATTACGATTGCGTTCTTGCTGCGCCCGGAGGCTATCGGGCGGGTCTACGGCGTGAACATGGCCGGTTCCGGCGCGGGCGCGCTGGGGTGCGTGGCGCTGTTGTACGTGCTGCCGCCCGCTTCCCTGCCTGTAATCGCCGGCGGGCTAGCGGCGATCGCCTGGATGTTGCTCGGGCCGCCGCGCGGCGGGCGCGGGTGGATTCTCCCCCTGGCGATCATCGCGCCCGTGCTGGTGTGGGGCGCGCTTACGCCGGTCCGGGTGTCGCAATACAAGGGGCTCGCCTACGCGCTCCAGCTCCCGGACGCCCGGATCGAGACCCGGGCCCGGAGCCCGCTCTCGGAAATCACGGCGGTCTCCTCCGCCTATCTCCGGGAGACGCCGGGGCAGCTTTCCAACTACCCGATGAGCGAACTCGGCGATCTTCCGCCCCAGATCGGGCTCTATTTCGACGCGGGGCCCGTTTCGCCGGTGCACCGATTCGACGGCGACCTGGACCCTTTCGCCTATCTCGATTATGTCACCGGCGCGCTCCCCTACCGCCTGGTGACACGGCCGCGCTGCCTTATTGTGGGGCCCGGCGGCGGCGGCGAGGTCCTCGGCGCGCTCGCGGCGGGCGCGGCGCACGTGACCGCCGTGGAAACCGACCCGGCGGTGCGCGATCTCTTGCGCGGGCCGCTCCGCGACTTTTCCGGCGCTTGGATTGAGCATCCCGACGTAACGTTCGTGGTGGCGGAGGGCCGGGGTCACCTGGAGGCGACGCGGGATCGGTTCGACCTCATTGTGCTGCCCGCGGCGGGGTCGGCGGCGTCCGCGGCGGGCGGGGTGCTCGCGCTGAACGAGACGTACCTGTACACCACGGAGGCGCTGGCCGGGTACCTGGACCGGCTGACGCCCGGGGGCGTGCTGGCGCTGAACGTGTGGATCCAGACGCCGCCGCGCCAGGGTATCAAGCTCTTCGCGACGGCGGTGGAGGCCTGCGAGCGCGCGGGATTCGTGGACCCCGACCGCCACCTGGCCTTCGTCCGATCATGGAACACGGGGACGATCATGATAAGCCGCGAGCCGATGGGCGCGGAACGCCTGGCGGCGGTGGAGCAGTTCTGCGCGGACCGTTTCTTCGACCCGTGCTATTACCCGGGCATGCCCCCGGAGGCCGCCAACCGATATACGCAGCTGGACGAGCCCTACTACTATAACGCGGCCCAGGCCATTCTCCACGGCGAGCGTGAGGCCTTCTACCGGGACTACGCGTATTACGTTCGCCCGGCGACGGACGATCGACCCTACTTCTTCCGCTTTCTCCGGCCCGCGCGGCTTGCGGAGTTGATGGCGCAAGGTCCCGAAGCAGTCCCCTTCGTCGAATGGGGCTATCTCGCGCTTGTGGCGACGACGCTTCAGAGCGTATTGGCGGGCGTCGTGCTGATTCTATTGCCACTGTTGTTTCTTCGGCGGCAGACGGAAGGCGTCGCGGGGCGTTGGGCGGTATTCGCGTACTTCGCGAGCCTCGGCCTGGCGTACATGTTCCTGGAAATCGCGTTCATCCAGGTTTTCATGCGGTTCCTGTCCTACCCCATCTATGCCGTGAGCACGGTCCTATCGGCGTTTCTCGTCTGCTCCGGCGCGGGGAGCCTTTGGGCGGGTTCGCTGCCCCCCGAACGGCGCGCGCAGGCGGTGTGGTGCGCGGTCGCCCTGATCGCCGCGTTATCGGTCGCCTACCTGATCGCCTTGCCGCCGCTGTTCCACGCGGCGGCGGGGTGGCCGGATGTCGCGAAGATCCCGTTGTGTCTGATCCTGCTGGCGCCGCTGGCGGCGGCGATGGGCGTGCCCTTTCCGGCAGGCCTCCAGGGACTGGCCACGCGCGCGCCCGCGCTTTTGCCCTGGGCCTGGGCAACCAACGGCTGCCTGTCCGTAACGGGGGCGACGCTGGCCACGCTGGTCGCCATTCACACCGGCTTTCGCAGCGTGGTTGTATTGGCGCTGCTGCTCTACCTGGCGGCGGCCGCCTCGCTGCGGATGCTTCCCGGCGCCCGCGCATGATAGGCTTGAACCGCGCCCCGGCGGGGCGCCTGGCGCCCTTATCCGGAGAATGCTCATGAAGTCATTTTCTCTCCTGTTTTCCTTGCTTGCGCTGGCCGCGCCACTGGCGGCCCCGGCCGGCGACGCCGAATCTGACTTCCAGGACACCGTCCGGGTCGCGCAGATGCGCGGGGTACCGGTCAAGTGGGATATCGACGCCAACATGAAGACGTTTGTGGAACAGGCGGAGGCGGCGGGCTTGGCGGGGCCGGACATCTTCATCACGCCGGAGTGCTGGCTCGACGGCTACGCGGCGCCGGATGAGAAGTCGACGCGGGAGAAGCTGATGGCGGTTGCGCAGCCGCTGGAGGGCAGCCCGTATCTCGACCAGGTGGCCGAGCTGGCCCGAAAGCACCGGATGTGGATCTGCTTCGGATTCAGCTCGCTGGAGGATGGGAGGCTTTTCAACACGTCGGGCCTGTGGAACCGCGCGGGCGAGCTCGTGGGGGTCTACCACAAGACCCATATCCAGACGCACGACGTGCAGTACGATCTGGGCATGGGGTTGCCCGTGTGGGACAGCGAATGGGGCAAGCTGGGGATGATGATTTGCGCGGACCGGCGCTGGCCGGAAACGGTGCGCACGCTGCGCATTCAGGGCGCGCGGCTGATCCTGAACCCGACCTATGGGATGCACGGCGAAATGAACCTGAAGATCATGCAGGTGCGCGCGTGGGAGAACCAGTGCTTCATTGCGTTTACCCATCCGCAGCAGAGCCTGCTGATCAACCCCCGGGGCGTGGCGGTCCTCCACGTGGACAGCGCCGATCCCGGGTTCAGCATCACGGCCATTGACCTGAGCGAAGCGCGCGACGACAACCACATCCAGGACCGGCGTCCGGAGCTGTATCGCCCATTGAGCGAGGGGGTTTACGCGCCCCCCGGCACGGATCGCTGACTTCGTTCCACAGGCGCGGTGAATACACGGAGCGGGAAGGCATGTCCAGCGGCGGAATAGCGCGCTGGCGTTGACTTGTTTCTTTTACGGGCGCGGCGCATCGGGAATCGCCACGGAGGGCCGTGGTGATGAGGGTTCGCCGTATTGCGGTACGCGTCAGGCAATTGCAATGTGCGGCGCCGGCGCATCCAGCGCCCAACCCTACCATGAAGGAGAACGAATCGAATGAAAACCCTCATCCATACCTCATTCGCCCTGGCCATGCTCGCGGGACTGGGCCTCGCCGGGTGCGCCAATCCGGCGGACCAGACCCCATCGGCGGTGGTTTCCGATGTCGCGCCGGCGGCGGATGCCGCCCCGGACGCGGCTCCCGCGGCGGAAGGGACCACCTACACGATTGCGCCCGCGTCCACCATCAGCTTTATCGGTTCCAAGGTGACGGGGTCGCACGATGGCGGCTTCAACCAGTTTGCGGGAACGGTGACCGTCCCCGGCGAAGACCTGACGCAGGCGAGCATTGAAGTTACGATCGACATGACGTCCGTCTGGTCGGACGCGGATGGGCTTACCCGGCACCTGCTCAGCGCGGACTTCTTCGAGGTTGAGACGTATCCCGAATCGCGCTTTGTGTCCACGGCCATCGCGAAAGAAGGCGACGCCTACACGGTCACCGGCGATTTCACGCTGCACGGGGTGACCAAATCCATTGCGTTTCCCGCGAACTTGAGCCTCGCGGGCGACAAGGTCACCGCCAGCGCGGAGTTTGATATCAACCGCAAGAACTTCGAGATTGTGTATCCCGGGAAGCCCGACGATCTAATCCGCGACGAGGTCGTGATCAAGCTCAATATCGAAGCGACCGCTTCCTGATTTCGCAAACACGTGCAGCAAAACGCCCGGACCGCTGGGGTCCGGGCGTTTTCGTATGAATGAGGGGGATGATGCCGTGGGCGCGAAGGGTGGAGCGCCTACGAGAGAAAGTTGAGCAGGCTGGGTTGTATGACGCGCGCGCCGGCGTTGAGCGATGCCTGCAAGGCGTTCGACTGCGCGTTCAATTGCAGAATAGTCTCCGCGAAATCCGCGTCAATGTTGTCCGAAATCACCTGGAGCAGCTGCTGGTTGATTTCCTCCAGGTTTGAGCGCACGCGGTCGACGCGATTCTGTATCGAGCCCACGCGCGCAAGCGAAATGAGTACCTGTTCCTGGGCGGAGGCCAGTTCGTCCAGCCGGGTCTCCAGGGCGTTCAGATCGCCCGCGCGCAGGTTCTCCCGGATGTCCAGGACGGTCTGGAAAATATCCGCTCCGCTGGCGCCCGCCGCCGTGTAGACGGCGCTTCCGGGCTCGTTCGCCGAGACCAGGATTCCGTCCTGCACTTCCTGCCGGATGATTTCGTCGTTTCCGGCGTAGGCCACCGATACGATTTCACCGGCCGCGTCCCGCGTGGCGACGAAGGGCGGGGTCCGGGTCACCGTGCCGCCGAAGATAAACCGCCCATTGCTCTCCCGGTTCGCGGTTTCGAGGATGGACTCGAGCAGCTGGTTGACCTCGATCGCAATTTGCTCGCGCTGGAGGGGGGCGTTGGATCCGGATGCGCCCTGGAGCGTCAGTTCGCGAACCCGCTGCAACACGCTGATGGACGTCTGGAGCGCGCTGTCGCTCTCCTGCAGTCCCGGGCCCAGGTTGCTGATATTGGTGATGTACTGTTCGTTTTTCGAAACTTCGCCGCGGGCGCTAATGGCGCGGCGCGTTTCCAGCGTGCCGTCGCTCGGGCGGTTCACAGCCTGGCCGGTCGAGAGCTGTTCCTGAAGCGCCAGAATGCGCAGCTGCTGCCGCGTCAGGTCGTTCAGCACCCGGTCAACCAGAAGTTGTTGTGTCGTGCGTACCGCGCCCATGGCGTCCTGTTCTATCCCCGGTGGTCGATGAGGGCCGGGGCCGCGTGCTCGGGCCGCGGCGCGGCGCCCTGTCCGGTATAGCCGCCCTGATCCGGCGCGCAAAGCGAGAGTGCGGACAGCGTTTCGTTGATTACCTGTAGCGTGCGGCGCATGACCCGGTTATTGTCGCGGACGAGCCGGCGGGTGGACTCGAGCGTGGCCCGCATCAACACCTGGAATTCCAGCATCCTCTGGCGCCAGGGTTCCGGCGCCACCGCGATCAGCCCGCTCAGGGTCTGCTGTTCCCGGGGCAGGTCGAAATGATCCACCACCCGCCGCACGAGCGCGAGGCGCACTTGTTCCGCCGCGACCGCCTGCCGGATCAAGACGTGCAGGGCGGTGGCCTTGGCTTCCAGGTACTCGTAGTCGTTGACGCGCGCGCCCCGGCCCATGGCCCGGCATACCACGAGCACGTTCTGCTGGCGCTCCAGCTCGTCGTCGAAGTGCTCACACAGCGCATCGAGCAACTGGGCGATATCCATGTGCTGGCCGTTCATCGCGCGGCGCCTCCCGTTTCTCCGAGCAGTGCCTGCTGGTATTCTTCGCGCGACAGGAGCCCATCCCCGTTGAGGTCGAGCCGTTCAAAGGCCGCGCGGTCCAGCCCGCTCTCGTCCAGACGAAGCATGCCGTCCCCATCGGCGTCGCGCAGGCCGATAAAGCGGTCGCTTTGTTCGGCGGCCTTGGCGCGGCGCGCCTCGGGGCTCATGGCGGCGTCCATCTGCTTGCGAAAAACGTCCGAAAAGGCCTCGTCCGTCACCCGGGGCTGCTTGACCGCGCGCACCAGGGAGGCCGCGCTCCTGACGAGCGCGTTCGCCGCGCCGATGCCACCGAGGATTTCCATGCCATGCTCCTTTTACCCGGGGGCGGCCCGAAAGGTCCGGGTTCCCGGGCGATCTTCGCGCCGCGCAGCGCGCGTCACGATGGGTTTATCGGCACATCGGCCGAGATTCTTCAGTCCACGTTACGGACGGCATTGTGGTAGGCCGCGGCGGCGCGCGCCAGGGGTATGCCCGCGCTCGCACGATCCACTGGGAAGCCCCGCGCGGGTTCCGGCAAGGGGAGGCCCTTCGCGGCCGGCGGCGCCACGGCAATGCCGGCATGCGGCGATTGCAGGGGAATTCCGGCGCCGCCAAACGTCCCCGCCGGACTGGCGTGCGCATGCCGCGCTTCCAGCTCCGCCGCCATTTGGCGCGCGATGCCGAATTGCCCGGAAGCCGCCATTTCACCCGCCAGGAAGTCGTCCAGCATCTCTTCAAAGTGATCCTGGCGCGATCCTGCGTCGAGCAGTGCGCCTTCCGGAACCGTGCTGCGCATTTCCTTGAGCATCTGAAAGAGGAATAGCCGCTCAAACTCCTGCAGCGCCTGGGTTTCGCGGGCGGCGGCCCCCGGCGACAGTGCGCGATCGCGGAAAACGGCGTTTGCCTGGGGGTTTACGTACAGCATCAGCGGATCTCCAGCGCGGCTTCGAGCGCGCCGGCCTTGTGAATGGCGTCAAAAATCGCGATCATGTCGCGCGGCGTCAGGCGCAGGGCGTTCAGGGCCTGCGCCACCTCGGCGGCGGAGGTCCCCTGGACGGGGGCCAGGTACACTTCCGGTTCTTCGACTTCGACGTCGGCGTTTTCGACCACGATCGGGTCGGCGTCGGTGAAGGGCAGCGCCGGGACCGGCAGCCGCGTGCTTTGGATTTTCACGGTGAGGCTGCCGTGGGCCACCTGGCAGGGTTTGATCATCACGTCGCCGCCCACGACGATGGTCCCGGTGCGCTCATTGATCACGACGACCGCCTTCTGGGCGATATCGACGCGCAGTTTGTTGAGGTCGGCAATGAACTTGATCAGGTCCGCCCGCTCGTCCGCCGGAATGCGTACCTTCACGGCGCCACCGGACAGCGCGTCGGCCGTTCCGGGGCCGTAGGCCCGATCGATGGCCTGGCGGATGCCGTCCGCGGCTTCGAAACTGGGCCGCCGCACCAGGAGGGTAATCCGCTCGCCATCCGTGATGGAGGCGGGCACTTCGTGCTCCACGAGCGCGCCGCGCGGTATTCGCCCGACGGTCCCGTGGTTGTTTCGGACGGAGGAGCCCGCCGAAATGTCGGTGTTGAAGCCGCCGACGGAGACGGGGCCGCTCGCAACGGCGTAGACCGTGTCGCCGGCGGGCCCGCGCAGGAAGGTGTCGAGCAGCTGGCCGCCTTCGAGGCTTTTCGCGTCGTAGATCGACTGAACGGTGACGTCGATGGCCGTGCCTTCCTTGGCGAAGGGCGGCAGCGTGGCCGTGACCGTGCATATCGCCACGTTCTTCGAACTGAGCGCGTCGATATCCTGGATTTCCACGCCCATGCGATCGAGGAGGTTGCGCTGCGCGGTCACGGCGGCCTCGGCGCTGTCGCCCGTGCCGCGCAGGCCGACGACGATCCCCACGCCCGTGAGCGTGTTGTCGCGCGCGCCCTGGACGTCGCACAGGTCGCGAATGGCCATGGTGCCGTGGCACGCGCCCGCCAGCGCGATTGCGGCCGCCAGAATGAAGCTACGGAACATAGCCACCTCGTTTCGTAATTCGCGCCGCCCCATCAGAAAGGCGAAAACCAGTCCAGCACGCGGGTCACGAGTCCTCGGCGCTGGTTGTTCCACAGGGGGCCCTTGCCCTTGACGCGCACGACGGCGTCCGCGACCTGGGTCGACTGAATCGTGTTCTGGGCGGTGATATCCCGGGATCGGATGATTCCGGAGATGTAGATGGTGGAATCATCGCGGTTGACGGTCACCACTTTCTGGCCCTCGATACGCAGGTTGCCGTTCGGCAGCAGCTCCTGTACGGTGCAGGTGATCGATGTCGTGAGCGTGTTGCGCCGCCGGGTGTCGCCGGTGTTCTTGGTCTCGTTTTCGGATTCGATCGACCAGTTCGGCAACTCGCCCGGATTCAGTATGTTGTTCCCATCGGGCTTCTGCCCCACCAGAAACGGATTTGCGGCGGCGGGGGCCCTCGAATCCACCTCGCTCTCTTTCTTCGTATTGGTGTTGGCGCTCGTGGAGGCGTCCAGTGTCTCGCGCACGAGCACCGTGATGATATCGCCGGGCTCGAAGCGGTCCACCTTTTCCGAAATAACGCTCGTGTCTCGGGCGGCGCGCTGGCTGAAGAGGGAATCCGCCGGCGCGTGGGCCACGGCGGCCAGCGCGGCGGCCAGTATCATCGGGATTCGCATACTCATCGTACCTCCACCACGCCGTCGGCGCGCACAATCCCCTGGAATTCCTGTTTCGTAGCCGGATTCGCGCATACAATCAGATCGCCCGCTTTCCCGTCCATCATGGCGCGGGCCTGATGCTGAATCTGGATGCTGCCGCTGTTCACTTCGACCAGCACGGTCTGGTTTCGCTTGATGAGCTTCGGCTGATCGACATTGCGCGAGGTGATGGGCTGGTTAGGAAAGATGGTCTTTCGCGCAATAAGCCCGACGACATCCTCCAAGGCGGTTATCGCGCCGTCCGGCGCCTGGGAAAGCGCGACGACGTGTTTCTTCACGTGGGCGGCGGTCACCGGGCGCCCGCGCGATATATCCGTCGCGGCCACCAGAATCTCCTGGTAGGTCTCGACCCCGGCGCGCAGCACGACGGTCCGGTAGTGGACGCCGTCCACGAGCACATCGCCGCGGAAGTTCGTCAGGCCGAGATAGCGGTAGCTCGGGGCGGCCCGCCAGTCAATGAGGAGGTCGCCGTCCGGCGCCTGGATACCCTGCCGCGGCAGCGAGATGTCGATCTCCGTCAGCGCGGGGTCCCAGGGCATGGCCAGCTCGATATGTTCGCGCAGGGAAGTGGCCATCTTCTCGGGCGTCACGTCCATGTGCATGGTGGTCGCGCGGACCTGGCTCGGGCGCGCGAGCGCGACGCGTTCGAGGTCCACGCCCGCGTGTTCGAGGCGGGCCTCCACGAGGCTTGCATTGAGCGATTTCGAGTCTCCGGGGCGCGCGGCGCTGGAGACTTCGATCCCCGCCAGCCGCTCCTTGAGTTCGCGTTCCTTCACTTCCACGAGATCGCTCAGGTACACCTTCGGGCCCTTGACCCAGGCCTCTTCCTTGATGCGGATTGCGGCTTCCTCCGCGCCCGCGACGCCGGCTAACAAGAAGGCCAGCATCCCGGCCAGCGCGCGGCGGAACCCGATGCCTCCAGCGCGTTGGTTCAACTTCATCACTCGTGCCTCCTATGGTTCATCAGGGATTAGCGCCGGACGTTGTTTGCCGTCTGAAGCATTTCGTCCGCCGTCTGAATGACCTTGGAATTGGCCTCGTAGGCCCGTTGCGCGATTATCATCTGGAGAATCTCCTCCACGACCTGGACGTTGGAGTTCTCCAGGAAGCCCTGCTGAAGGGTGCCCAGGCCGTCCAGTCCCGGCGTGGCGGGGGTCGGCGGTCCGGAGGCCTCGTTCTCCATCAGCAGGTTGCGGCCCAGGCGCGCGTCGAGGCCGGCGGGATTCGGAAAGCGCACCAGCTCGATGTTCCCCACCTCGGCGGTCACGTTGCCCGGCTGTATCACGGACACGGTGCCATCCGGGCCAATGCTGACCACCTCGGCGTCGTCGGGAATGACGATGTTATCGGCGAGGAGGTAGCCGTCCGCCGTGAGGACCTGCCCTTCCGCGTTTACCTTGAAGGCGCCGTCGCGCGTGTAGGCGATGGTGCCGTCGGGCAGTGTGATCTGGAAGAAGCCCTCGCCCTCGATGGAGAGGTCGAAGGGATTGCCGGTCTGGATCATCCCGCCCTGCGTGTGCAGTTTCGCGATCGACGAGGGGCGCACGCCATGGCCGATCTGGATGCCCTCGGGGATCGTCGTGCCGTTGGCGGTCTGCGTGCCGGCGGGTTTGATGGTCTCGTAGAGCAAGTCCTGAAAATTGACCCGGCTCTTCTTGAAGCCGGTGGTATTGACGTTCGCCAGGTTGTGGGCGATGGTGTCGATGTTCATCTGCTGGGCGATCATGCCCGTGGAGGCGGTGAACAGCGATCGGATCATGGCTTACTCCTCCTGGCGCGCGGCTATTGCGCGGCCACCTGGTCGATCAGGCGGCTCGTCGATGCGTCAATCGCCTGGATTACTTTCTGGTTCGCCTCGTAGGCCCGCAGGCCCAGCATCATATTGGTCATCTCCAGCGGCAACTGCACATTGGAGAGTTCGATGGCCCCTTGCGAAATCTGGGTCTCTCCCGCCGCGCCGCTCTGCTCCAGCACGGCGTCGCTCGCGCGGAACAGGTTCTCGCCCTCCCGCTCAAGCCGCTCGGGCTGCGCAAACTCGATCAGTTGCAGCGTGCCCGCCGCCAAGCCGTCCACCAGCACCGCGCCGTCCTGGGACACGGTGACGGACGCGCCGTTCACCTCGATGGGTTCGCCCGTGGCGCCGGCCACCTTGTAACCCTCCGGCGTAGCCAGGTGCCCGTCGGGGTCGATGCTGAACTGCCCGTTGCGGGTGTAGCGCTCGCCCTGCGGCGTGAGCACCGTGAAGTATCCCGGTCCGTTAAGCGCCAGGCTCAGGGGATCTTCGGTGACCCGGAGCGATCCGGCGGCGAGGTTGCTGAACGATTCCACGCCCTTGACGCCGCCGGCCGGCGCCGCCTCGGTGTTGAAGTAGAAGGGGTGGAGGGCTTTTTGTGCGAAGACCTGGTAAAACCCGAGCTGCACCGGCTGCAAGCGCTTGTACCCCGGCGTGGCCACGTTCGCCAGGTTGTTGGAGATGATGTCCTGCCGCTGCTCGACCGCGATCATGCCGGTGGCGGCGGTGTAGAGGCCGGTAATCATGGTTGCGGATGCTTCCTCTCGCTATATGGACGCCCCGCGGGGCGATGATCGACGTGTTGGCCTGGGCATGTAATCCCGCGACGGATCCGGAAGTCGTAACGAACAACCAGGGTGCGCCAGGCCAACGACACTTGGGATTCGAATGAATAGGGATTCAAACGAACGCCTGTGGAAGGGCAAGTCGCGTGCCAATGCGGGAGCCCCCGGAAAATAAGGCCGGCGCGCGATCGGCGCGCTCCGGACCTGCACATCTTGCCGCACGAGAAGGAAAGTTTTGCACCCCGGCGCGCGCCGGGGTTTCGCCCAACTTGCAGGCCCGCCGGCGGGCGGATGACAATAGCGCCCCATGAGCTTTCCCGACTTTTCGACCAAAGCCGAGGCCCGCGACTGGGCCCGGCGCGTGCGCGCGGCCATTTCGCTGGCGGACCGGGCCCGTATGAGCCGCACAATCGCGGAGCGTCTGGCCGCCGACCCCCGATTCGTCGGAGCGAGCGCCGTATTGACCTATGCGGGCGCCAAGGCGGGCGAACTGGACACGCGCCCCGTGATGGAACACGCGTGGCGTCTCGGGAAACGGGTGCTCGTACCCCTGACGCGGCCCGGCGGCGCGCTGGCATGGTCGGCGTTACGCGCGTGGGCGGATCTGGAGGCAACACGTCTCGGCCTGCTGGAGCCGCGACCCGGGGCCGTGGATCTGGTGGTTCCGGATGGGGGGCTGTGCATCACGCCCGGGCTGTGCTTCCGGGCGGATGGACATCGGATCGGCTTTGGCGGGGGCTACTTCGATCGCTTTCTCGCGGGTTTTCGCGGGACGCCGATCGCCCTGGCGCCGGATGCGATCTGGGGCGTGCGGTTTCCGGTGGAGCCGCACGACATCCCGGTTGAGGCGGTGATAACGGAGACGGCCATCCGCGAAGCGCGCGGTTAGGTGCGCCGCCTATTTCCGCAACAGGCGCAAGATCTCTTTGTGAATCGCCCCGTTGGTGATCAGTACGCCCTGTTTTCCGTCAAAAAGCCGAAGCGGCTTCCCATCGAGCCGCGAGGCCATTCCCCCCGCCTCCTCCACGATCAACTGCGCCGCCGCATAGTCCCAGGGGTTGAGGGTCATGTGGACGAACGCGTCGAGATCCGCCGAGGCGATTTGCCCGATCGAGGCCACGGCGGAACCGTGGCAACGCAATTGCCCGGCCTGCCGGAAAAGCTCCTGACCCCGCTCCAGCCAGGCGTCCCGATCTTCAACGCCGCCGAAATCGAGATCCACGCGCGCCTCGGCCAGCGACTGGACCTCGGAGACGACCAGGCGCCGGTCGCCGCAAAAGGCGCCCTGACCCTCCTCGGCGAGATAGATGAGGTCCATCCCGGGCAGACCAATGCCCGAGGCGACCGTGCGGCCATGAATGGCGAATGCGATCGAGATGGCGTAGACCGGAAAGATGCCGCGGACGAAGTTGTTGGTGCCGTCGATGGGATCCATAATCCAGCAACGGGCGGACGGGTCGTGTGGCGCACGCGCGAACTCGCCCTCTTCCGCCACGACCTGATCGCCCGGGAAGTTGCGCCTAATCTGGTCGACCGCGCGCTTTTGCAGGGTCAGGTCGACCTCGGTGAGCAGATCATTGGCGTTGCGCTTGGAGGTCACGGTGATGGCCTCGCGCGCGGCGAACTTCTCCCGGGCGTAGGCCATGTTTTCGACCAGGAATTTCTTGATGAAGCCGATTTCCGTCATGAAGCGCTCCGCACGGGGCCAACCGGCGCCCCGCCTGCCGTGGCATCCCGACGCGAATGCGGACGAATGCTCACTATTAAAGATTTTGTAACATATTAACAGGTCGAAGGGGAGCACGCCAAGCCTTCCATGAGCGCTCCACAGGCTCTTCGAGGGCCTCGGAGGCCCTTCGAGTGACAAAAATTGTCGCGATGCGCCGCCAAATGTTGTCAACAAACTACCTCCGGCGCTCCCACTCTCCGAAACCTGGCCGGACACCTACTGTGTAAGTCCTTTTTTTACAGAATGTTATGATTTTTATTCCGCGGTGGTGCGCCGTTGGCACGACGCTTGCCTTTAAGCCAGTCGAGAGTTGAAAGCAATGGAGAGCGGCGCGAACACCGCTCGATACATGGTTTTTAAAATCAAACAACTGGAGGATGTGCTCATGAAAAAGTCGAACAAGGGTTTCACGTTGATTGAACTGATGATCGTGGTCGCCATTATCGCGATTATCGCCGCTATCGCCATTCCGAACCTGCTCCGCTCGCGGATGCAGTCGAACGAATCGAGCGCGATCGGTAACCTGCGCACGATCGTGGGCGCCGAAGTGGCGTACCACGCCGCGAACTATTCCTACACGGCCGCGTTTGCGGACCTGACCGGCGCGACGCCCCCGTTCCTGGATGGCACGTGGGACGGCACCACGAAGAGCGGCTACAACTTCGTGCTCGGCGGCGACGCCAACAATTTCACGGCCAACGCGAACGCCGCCGCCTACGGCACGACCGGCAGCAAGGGCTTTTTCACCGACGCCAGCGGCGTGATCCGCTTCGCGAACGGTGCGGACGCGACGGCTGCGGACGCTCCCATCGGCGAGTAATCGCAACCAGTCACAGTAGTGTGCCGGCGCCGGGCCTTCGGGTCCGGCGCCCGTTTTTTTGTTTGGAAGGTACCGTGCGGAGCGGCTTCGCGCCTTCGGCGCCTCGACAGCCGGGACGGCTATTCGGCCTGCGGCGGACTTTCAGCCTACTCTTTCGGATGGGACTGACGGATGCTTGTGGGGGGATTGTTCCGCTGTGCGGAACGGTATGCATTCCCACGGGGGACCGTGGGAACGAGTTTCGGCATTTGCGCCTTGCGGCGCTGAACACAGCCGGGACGGCTGTGCCACTTTCTTTTCGAGGTGGTTTTAGTAGGAGGGGGGGGATTTTTTGGAGGCGGGCTCACTTTGCCGCGGACAGGAATGGCCGCGATCCTTTGCGCCTTCGGCGCATTGGACAGCCGGGACGGCTATCCTACA